>JAOUFI010000066.1 GCA_029858305.1 Candidatus Thorarchaeota archaeon | reverse complement strand
AGTCATAATATGCTTTGAAATATCATCCCCCGCCTTAATAGCGGGTAAATTAGGTATACCAATTGCGCGAATACTCTGAGGTGTCATTGTCCTTCTATTTCCAAATCTCTACTCATAAACGTCTTTCTTTTCTGAAAATACTAGAACACATGATCTTAGTAATTATCAGTGCCACTATTCTTTGAGGTTTTCATCAGATAGACTATAGTATGACGCATAGAGAAAGGAATGATGAAAATACACGTCTATAATTGGATTATAGCATAGAAGGAGCGTTTTGCGAGGGTTAGCAACGGAAAAGAATAATATGCAATAGAAATCACTCCGACACCACAGACACACGCGCAAAGCACATTGAAGTAGGGAAAGATTATCAACAGAATGCACATTCGGATGTAGACTAAGATACTACCAAACCTCTATGGAGTGATACAAATTGAGGCCCGATGAAAATTCCAGTCCAGACAATGAATCAAAACCAAAAGCAACTCCGATGACAAATCCAGTCACAAGTTCAGGTGACATCAAACAAGGAACGATCGCAAAATTCATGCGAAAGAGAACTCAGTTGGTTGGTTTTGAAACGGGACTGAACAAGCATACTCAGTATGCCATTGAATTTCTCGATAATGCCATTGATGCCCTTGAGTCATGGTGGTGGAAAACAAAACGACGTCCACGTCTCTCTGATCAACTGGAACCTGAAGTTGTTGAGGAAATTAAGAAGAAACTATCTGAGGGTCAGATTGATACAATCGCTCTAAGTAAGCAACTTGAACGAGATATTAGGGCTGGAAAAGAAGTAGAGCTACCTCCACGAAAGAAAGAAACCCTTGAGGAACGGATTACTGAATTCCGGAAATTCGTGACACCTCTACGAACTCTTCTCAACAAACGTGAACCTTTGGTTGTCATGCAATTGACGGAGGTTCAGATGCCTGACCTGGTGCCAATAGACGATGAAGAAGGGTTCAAAGTCTACGAATTCACGTGCTTCGATACAGGTGTGGGTATGGTCCCTGCTGACCTTGCGAAGTTTGGTATGTATCTTGCATCAAGCAAATCTGAAAAATTGCGACAGACAAGAGGAAGTCAAGGCTTTGGTGCGCCATCAGCATTCAGTGATGCTCAGAACACAACTGGTAAGCCTATATTCTCAATTACCAAACGTTTCACATCAGATTCCGCTACAGTCAGTAGTTTCTATACAACAACTGCAAACACTAAGGATTATGTGGGCGGTCCAATTGATATGGATTTGCCATTCAACCACGGTACTTACATCAGGTTATACTATTTGAATATCCAATATCGCCGAGGATACTCTGATATTTACGCAGAGATGGCATCTCTCCTGAATTCACATGTTACAATAATCTTCATCGACCCATATGGAGAGGTTCGTATATTTCCGCGCAGAGTATCTGTCTTCCCTGATGAACCCAAATATGCTCAACCTCATCCTGCTAGTATTAGAATCGGTGAGTTTCAGGATTTATTGAGAGAAACTCCAGAGTCAGATCTCCGTGGATTCCTGACAAAAGCCTTCTGCCGGCTTAGCCCGAATAAGGCGAAGAATATTGTTAATGAAGCTAGTAAGGAACTTCGTAGACGACATCTGGAACCAATCACACTTCAGACACCAGCAGATTCTCTTTCAAAAACTGAAGTGGAGTTACTCTACCGAGCCTTCTCAAATGAGGATTATATTGCTCCACCTACAGATACTGTTGTTACAGTAGGAGAAGAAATCTTTGAGCAAACTATTCAACTTGCTTACAAACCGGACTTCACAGCAGCTGTAACTAGGAAGCCCACATCAGGGAAAGGCCTCTCATTTGCCATTGAGGTATGTATTGCATATGGTGGCGAGATCAAGCCTGCGACCTCAGCTCCTATGGTGTTATGGCGTTTCGTTAATAGGGTGCCCAAACTCAGGGATAACAGTGACTGTGCTACATGGAAAGCCTCAACACTCGTGAATTGGAGGAATTACAAGGTTCAAACTTTCGATAATGGAATACCTCGTGGGCCGATAATGGTCTTCATCCATGTTTGCGGAGCTTATGTACATGTCATGTTTAAAGGTCAATCAAAGCAAGCTCTCGCAGAAGATGAGGTGCTTCTCCGCGAAATCAAACTTGCTCTTGAGGATGCTGGACGGAAATTCCGACGCTTCATTACAAGAAGAGAAACCGACCGTCGTAAGGCAAAGCGAGCCGGTATCCTAGCTATGTATGCTGATCAATTTGCTGAGAGTCTGGTATTTATTGCAAATGATGCAAAGAAGAAATCTCTCTTTGATGCCGAAACAATAGCTAGCCGGATTCGTGATTCAATTTCAGGATTTGAAACATCAGAAGAAGACGAAGAGTCTGAAGCAGAAACTGAGGAAGCTGAGCTCATTGCAGATCCTAGCTCGGATGATATGGATTTCAATGATATTGGGGGTTGATATTCTTGAGTGAAAAAAAGAAATCAAAGAAAAAGCCTGAAATCATCCAGGAAACTCTTGGAGAGCTAGTCAAATCAGAACCAAAGAAGAAACCCGCTCCCAAGAAGAAGGATGAATCAAAACTTACGAAAAAAGCAAAATCATCTCCTAAGAAGAGAAAGACTCCCAAAAAAGATACTAAACCGAGCAAGGCAAAGTCGTCAGAAAAACCTAAACCCAAAATAGAAACTTCGCCAATGTCAGATGCCTCCTCGGAGATTCCATTACAGACACTTCCAGGAGTTGGTCCAAAACTTGCACAAAAGCTCATCGCAGCTGGTTACATTTCCGTGGAGCAGCTCTCTCGTGCGCGACCTGACGCAATTTCAAAGAGAGTTGATGGTTTGAGCAAAGTAGGAGCTAGTAATCTAACTGCTGCTGCGAAGGATCTGCTTCGAAAAATTAAGTCAGAAAGTGAACCCAAGGAAGAGATACCTCAGGATGAAGAAATCGCAGATGAGATTATGCAACCTATGCTTAAGCTGACTGACATTCCGGGTGTGGGTGCAAAACTAGCTCTGTCTCTTGAGAGAGCTGGATACACCTCAGTAGCCCGTCTTTCACGGTCTCGACCTGATGCTGTAGCAGCGAAGGTAGATGGACTTAGTATAGCGAGCGCCACAAAGTTAGTTGATTCTGCAAAGGAAATTGAACGTGATCAGGAGATTGAGAGAGTTATTGGTGAACCATCAACGGTCATTGCTGCGAAAAAAGTAGATACAAAGACAGATACAAAGGAGAAAGAAACTCCCGTGGAACCTTCTACAGAGCCAATAAAGAAAGCTAAGAGAAAACCTTCCAAGAAGAAGGAGAAAAAGGTGGAAGCTCCTGTAAAGAAACCACCCAAAAAAGCTGCTGCACCTCCCAAGAAGAAACCAAAGCCAGTGAAAAAGAAGTCTAATCTGAAAGTTTCTCCAGCAATTGTCAAGCTTGCTGCTGAGATGAAGCAAAACTGGATTGCAGCCGAGGAAAGGGCTAAAGAACCGAAAGTAGAAGGTGCTGAAGGACCAGCTGAAACGGTCGAGGTCATCAATCTAACGGCTGATGATACAACTGAGCGACTGGTTGAAGCTGCTCTGGATATTCTCAATGAAACTATGACGACTGGTAGACCAGCGTTTGAGATTCCAAGCCGATCTGGAGATAACATAGTTTGGGATGAAGTACGTGATTTACTCCTCCTTGGTATGCGAACAATTTCGCGTCCTTATCATTCCCTGGCCTCAGTAGTCGATGCGACACGAACAGCTCGAGTCATGGAGATTGTCTACAATCTACTAAAAGCCAATTTGCATGCAACAAAAAGAGAGGTCTATTATAGCGATGTGAACCTCTTCAGAGATCAGAAGTATAGCGACAAGATTGTCGAAGACGTAGCCTCTATGCTACAGACAACTCGTGATAGCGTTCATATCGTTGCCTCTGCACGTGGCTCAGCGATGGGTAGAGTCACAATACGAGATGGTGGAGACCTAATTGATCTCACAAAGATGGGTACTGGTGGTTGGGCTGTTACTCCATTCCTTGACCAGCTAGAAATCGTTGAAAGTGATGCCGAATTCATCCTTCTCTCAGAGAAGGATGCCGCTGTCATGAGGTTAGCAGAGGCGAAGTACTGGAATCGTCAACCGTGCATTGTCATCACAGGGAAAGGCTCAGGTGATATTGCCACAAGGGCATTTCTAAAGATGCTAGTGAAAGAGCTAGAGATCCCAGCATTTGCTCTGGTTGACTCCGACCCATACGGACACTATATTTATTCAGTGTTCCTAAGAGGAAGCAAGAGGCTCAGTTATGAGTCACCTTTCATCGCCACTCCTGAACTCAAACTGCTTGGAGTCTTAACCAGGGATCTAGACGAATACAAGATTCCGAAAGCCGTTAGAATCCCAATGACACCTGCTGACGTTAAGCGTGTCAAGGATATGCTGAAAGAGCCATTTGTGCAACAGAACAAGCCATGGGTAGAGGATCTCCAGTTGATGCTCAAAATGAAGGAGAAGGCAGAGATACAGGCATTTGCTAGCCACTCGTTCCAGTATCTTACTGATGAGTATCTACCGAGAAAGCTTAACACTGGCGATTGGATCTAATTATGACCATAACTGAGCTCTTATTACTAATACTCCCAGTAGTCAAGAGATAATTGCATCTCAGAACTAGTGGAGAATATCATAATGGTCATTTCTAAGATAGGTATAGATGTAGTGGATGCCCACGCTCACTACTTTACGTTTCAAACGATTAAGCGTTGGCTTGATAGTGGTGCTTCCTTAAATCGAATCCAACAACGAGTGGCTCACAATACTGACATGGGTACTCTTACTATCCCCGATGAGAATTGGGACGCTGGTCAGATGTGGATGGATGAGCTTGACAAATATGGTATCTCTGCAATAGGGATGATGATAAGTTCTGAGGTCTGGGATGATTTTAACCAGACCAGAAAGAGGTTTCCTGGTCGATTTATGGGTTATGCGAATATCGATCCTGCATCTGATGATGCTGTTGACCTTGTTAAGCGAGCAGGCAAAGATGGTTTCCAAGGAATTAAGCTATACCCAAGCTCTGGGAACTATAATGCTTATGATGAAAAATTGTATCCAATCTATGAAGAAGCGCTACGACAGAAACTTCTGGTAATCCTCCATTTTGGAATTACCATTGGAGCTACTGCCAATCTTAGGTATGGAAATCCTCTTGACATACAAAAACCAGCACAAGACTTTCCTGACCTCAATTTCATGATTGCACATTTTGGCGCAGGTTTTTTCCGTGAAGTACTTATGTTGATGTACCAAACCCACAATGTCGTGATGGACACTAGTGGGAGCAACAGTTGGATGATCTATCAACCATATGATCTAACTATTACTAAGATCTTTGAGAAAGCCCTCAAGGCTGGATCTGCCTGTAGAGTAGTGTTTGGAACTGACTCTTCCTTCTTTCCAAGAGGATTCAGATACAATATTCTCGAGGAGCAATACAATGCGGTGCGCTCAATATGCCCTCAATTATGTTACAGTGACAACGACATAAATCTCATCTTTCGCGAGAATATATTGCGTTTGACCGGATTCAAACCCAAATAGAAACGATACACATCAGGCTTTTCGTATCTTTCTGTCAAGACCCCTCAATTTCTTAGTGTCTTGGCCTTCGCGATACTTGGCAGCAGATTCCTGATACTTAGCTAACGCCTCCCTTGTTTCTCCAGCCTTAGCTAGTCGGTCTCCTTCATCTTCTAGAAATTTTCCCCAAACAATGAAGGTATCACGAGCTCTTTCAGCGCATTTAACCCGTTTCTTTGTATCAGTTGTGAACATATAGAGCTCCCGTGCTTTTTTGAATTGAACAACAGCCCATTCAAATTCATTTTCTTTCAAATGAGTTTCTGCCTGGTCATAGTGAAACTTTGCCATATCATCGTATCCAAGATCAATTCTCTTTATTGCCTCTGCAAGATTCTTCTCATTTCCAGATTTTTCGAATAGCATTTTAGCCATCTCGAAATTCTCAATTGCAGCTTCATGCTCATTTTCTTGCAGTAATCTTTCCCCATTTTCAACCCGCGCTTTGCCTAACGCATCAAAGACATATTCTGGATATTCAAAACTGTCTGATGTTGGGATGGTTCCACAACTTAAGCAAACTGGTGTTTCTAGCTCATGTAAAGGAGACTTGATTGAGATTCTCTCTGGTTTCCCAACAACGACATCGATAAAACTTGCACTTGTACTACCTCTTCCCTCAGGAAATAGATGTGCCACAGCATCCCTAGTTGCATCATCCTTAACTTCTGGGAAAAGGTGTTCCAAGGCGTCATCAGTTGTGACTTTTGCATCATGCGCCTCAGCAAAGACTCTTGGTGGCTCGATCTCTTTGAAGGGCATGCCTTCTTTAATACCCGCTACGCCTTCTTCCCACGAAAGCTCACTAGTGTCTGCGGTACTTGGAGTTTCTATTTCTGATTTAATTGAAACATCAACGGGCATTTCCACTTCATTTTCGAGAGTCTTATTAGCTTCAGGCGTATTTGGAAGTCCTTCATCCCAGCTGAGCATATCTGAAGGCTCTGTGGTTTTGGATTCATGAAGTATCGGTTCAGCTGCAGGTTCAGCGTGAATTACCTCGTCTAATCCTGATTCTTCAACAGCTGGTAGAACATCCTCTTCCTCGCCGAGTATTTGTTCCTCCTCCAATGTCTGCTCCGGTAGGATATCTTCTGGTATCTTATTTCCGCAATTAATGCAGAAGGTCGAACCCTTCCTCATTTTATTACCGCATTCGGGACAGGCAATCTGATCTGACATTAGACGAATCACTTCAAGTTCTACTTCTATTGATGCAAATT
This sequence comes from Candidatus Thorarchaeota archaeon, assembly GCA_029858305.1. GTDB lineage: Archaea > Asgardarchaeota > Thorarchaeia > Thorarchaeales > Thorarchaeaceae > SMTZ1-45. The sequence continues at coordinate 5,491 of JAOUFI010000066.1, read as the reverse complement.
CATCAGGAATATATCTTACCTCTCTCGGGTTTCCATAAGAACGCTTTTCGTACTTATCATCTGCTCATGCTTAATAGATGTAAACAAAAGGATAAGTCATAGCTGTAATGAACGCACCCAAAAGAACCCCTGCAATTGATTGGGCCATAGAATGTTGTTGTAGAACAACTCTTGCCCAAATGACTGCTATCCAGATAAGAACAACGGGTAATGCGAATATTCCAAACACGAGAATTAACGCGGTCCCTGGACCACCGACACCTGCACCATGTACTGACACCTTGGATTTTAAATTCACCACGGTCACGCCTAGTGACACAGTAAAGTATGCTGCAGCAAGTGAACTCATGATTATGCATCCAAAGAGAGTATAAACAACAAAACTAAGTGAATAGCAGAAGAGCGAAAAGAGAAGGAATTTAGTTCTACTCTTTCTCTGAGACACATCAAGATCGATGTTACCTTTTGCAGCTTCATAGATAATGGGTGTGATTGGCATTATGACCATAAGAATTATGCATAACAGAAGCGTACCCACTGGTGCAAGCACGGGACCAAGACCAATTGGAGAAAACCATGCAAAAATACTTCCTACATAGAGGTTGATTAGTGGTGCAGGAGTCACTCTGGAGATAAAACGAGCTATAGTGACATTTGTACCATGAAGATCAATGATTTCATCCCCATACTTCAAGTTAGCAAATCTCCTATTGTGCCCCCAAATGCTTGACTTTTCATCTTTTCCATTAAAATTTAGTTCTCATCAAGCTTTTCCTTTTCTTTCAGCACGACTCAGAAAGGTGGAACATATGACAACAAACCTTTTCTTTGTCATCTGTCACGTTTTTCTCTAAGAGAACCATAGATTCCGCTAGGATGTGCGAAATAATGCCAGCTATGCCAAAGCGAGAGATTTTCGAGAGAATAATCCAAAACATCACAAGCAAGTTTCCTGATGTATATGCAGCACTCTTTATCAGTCCAGAGGGATTTCCAATCAATACTTGGGGTGTTTCATTAGAACGAGCTGAGGAAATATCAGCTCTGCTAAGTTCCCTAATTGGCAAGACCTTGGAAATCGTAAAAGGCGTTAAAGAGGGTGGTGAATTGTCTTTCATCCAAATTCAAACAAATATGGGTGGTATCAGAATCGCACCTCAAGAGGAGTTCATTCTAGTTACATTAACAAAGGTATGAAGGCTTCTTGGTTAGATTATAAGTTATCTTCACTCGGAATGAGCACTAGTGCTATTTTTATACTCTATGAATCGATTACATCATGTCCACGAGCAGATGCAACAACAAGCATCTGAGGGAGGTCTTCATAGTGTCACCAAAGAAGACAGATGTCGAAGATGCAGAGGATTTGGAAGATTACGAGCAATTTGAAGATGAAGAAAGTAAATCCGAGGATGTCCTAGAGATAGATAGTGATTCAGTTGCAGGTATTGACGTCACCGATTTACCTGGTGTCGGTCCTGCGATAGGAAAGAGGCTTGCTGAGTCAGGATACAAAAGTGTCGAGGCCATTGCTGTTGCTACTCCTGGCGAATTGGCGGCAGCGGGCTCAATTGGCGAAACAACAGCTACCAAAATTATCAAGGCAGCTCGCGAAATGCTAGATATTGGTTTTGAGACCGCAGATATACTACTCGAGAGGCGTAAGATTGCTGGCCGAATATCGACCGGTTCTAAGGCTTTAGACGAGATGTTTGGTGGCGGTATTGAAACACAATCTATTACTGAAATGTATGGTTCCTTTAGATCCGGGAAGACTCAAATGGCTCACCAATTGGCTGTTATGGTCCAACGACCACCTGGTTTGGGAGGTCTGAACGCAACAGCCATCTATGTTGATACTGAGGGAACATTCCGTCCTGAGCGGCTTGTAGATATGGCTGAAGCTCTGGGTATGGACGTTGCCAAAGTTCTCAAGGGTATTGTTTGGGCGCGAGCCTATAATTCAGACCATCAGATTCTCCTATGCGATCAAGCAATGGAGATGGCGCCTGATACTAATGCTAAACTGTTAGTCGTTGATTCTGTTACAAGTCATTTTCGTGCTGAATACACAGGCAGAGGTACTCTTGCAGCAAGACAACAGAAACTAAACAAACACCTCCATCATTTACAGAGAGGTGCTGAGATTAACAACATGGCTGTATATATTACAAACCAAGTCATGTCTCGACCGGATGCATTCTTTGGCGATCCAACAGCTCCCGTTGGTGGTCATGTATTGGCTCATGTACCGCAAACACGATGTTACCTAAGAAAATCAAAAGGTGAACGTAGAATCTGTAGGTTGGTAGACTCTCCTAATCTCCCAGAGGGTGAGGCTGTCTTCACTGTGGTGAAAGAAGGAATTCGCGACGTATAATTGACTTGAAAGGAGGCGTGGATGGTCATCGACCATTCACATCTCTCTATTCGAAATTCGCATCTTCTATGATGTTTAAAACATGTCTTTCCCAAGTATCTAAGCCGCTAGGATCGGAAGGATAGGCAGTGTATTCTTTACTTATCTTCTTCATCAGTGAGGTCGCTTTCTGAAGCTTGAGAAGAAGAGATATACGTCCCGCGCCTCTTCTTACTCTCTTCATTTTATCAGCAATTCCAAGAGAGAGTCCCTCTCCTCTGTTTGCAGACATTAGATCCTCTGCCTCAAGTAGACGTTTTTCAAATCCGAAATCCAAATCTTCATCGTTCACACCCTGGAGTAGTCTCCGGAATATCTCCAGCGATGCTAGTCTATTACCAAAATCAGGCAGATAACGTGTATTATATGTCCATAGCCCTTTTGCCGTCAAATCTCGTCGTGCAATAGCTTCTCGTGCTACTTCACCTAGAATGACTCCAGCCCTTATCCCGGCTCCGATGCCTCCTCCATGGATCGGATTCACCTGCAAGGCGGCATCTCCAACGAATGCAACACCGTTCCCCACTAGACTCTTCAGCGGTCTTCTGACTGGGACTGCACCACCTTTCCCATCTATAGTTGTACTCTTGAAGAGAAGGGGATAGCTCGCCTTGAATGTTTCAAAATATGATTTTGGTGAGCCTTTTCCACTACCGCCAGTAATACCGACACCAGCATTTACTTCCTTAACTCCCTTAGGAAAAATCCAAGCATATCCCTGGGGTGCTATCTTGCCTCCCAGAAAAACGCGGGCGACTTGAGGTTCTGCTAGAGGAACCTTGAGTGTCAATATCTCTCTGTAACATAATGCCACGTCGCTTTTGTCGATGTTTTTTTCAATTAATGGACTATCCAACTTATTTCTGATTACCGCTGCAAAACCACTCGCATCGATTACAAGTTTGCTTTTAGCCGTGGTTTCTTCTCGAGTTGATAAATCTCTATAATGTACTCCTGTAACTTGATCTCCAATAAGAGTAGGTTCTGCTACATGAATATTCGGTAGAAATTTGACACCAGCCTTGATGGCCTCATTGAGTAATCTCTGACCAAAAGCCAATCGATCAACAGTCCAACCATCGAAGTCTGACCAATCTCGAACTTTCAATTCATTCATCAAATTTGGTGGATAAACATCAGCTCCATCAATGACTGAAGAGATTTCATTGTCAGAAGGTATGTTTATACCAGTCGCTTCAAAGTGAGACTTGCTTATTTCATCGCCACATACTTTCTGTCCGACTTCATTCTTTGGCTTCCTATCTAGGAGAAGTGTATGAAGACCTAATTCCGCACAACGTCGAGCCGTGACACAACCAGCGGAACCAGCACCAACTACAATAACATCTTGCCTCTTCAATTTCAGTCATTGCTTAACTTCTCTTCTGGGATTTAAATGCCTGCATATTACACCCTCGTTTTCCTTTACTTTAATCATTGGTAGGTCTTTTGCAAAACGATTATCAGTGCATTAGGAGTGTTAGGCGTGCATGAGTCGAGTGCAGAATCTCGTTGTTGTGGGTCTCCAATGGGGCGATGAAGGCAAAGGCAAGATTGTCGATGTTCTCTCTGAGAATTTTGACATGGTCGTTCGGTTTCAAGGAGGAAGCAATGCTGGACACACTGTGAAGATTGGGGAGAATATTTTCAAATTCAGGTTAATGCCAACAGGCGCAGTGAGAGGGAAGAAATCAGTAATCGGTAATGGAGTTGTTGTAGATCCTATTATTCTCAATAATGAAATGGAACAGCTTAGAAAGGCTGGATTAGAAATTGATGTTGTAATTAGTGATAGAGCTCATCTCATTACTCCCTACCACATACTGATTGATGAACTTCAAGAAACAGAAAGAGGGAATTTGTTAGTTGGAACAACCAAGCGTGGAATAGGTCCAACTTATGCAGACAAGGTGACTCGGATTGGAATTCGAGCATGTGATATAGCAAATATCGGAAATACAAGTGAGTGGCGTAAATTCGAGAAATCATCTGAATCCAAAATTAATAGACTATACAATTCCACTGTCGATGCGACTACATCAACTCAACTAAAGGAGTTTAAAGATATTCTATTGAAAATCATTCCGCTTATCGGTGATTGCAGTGAGCTCCTCAACTCTGCAATTGACTCTGGAAAAAGAGTGTTATTTGAAGGTGCACAAGGTACTCTTCTTGACATAGACCATGGCACCTATCCATTTGTAACAAGTTCAAATTGCGTTTCTGCTGCTGCGGCAATCGGGACTGGAATTTCACCAAATAAATTGGATTCAATCCTAGGTATCGCAAAAGCCTATCTAACCAGAGTGGGCACTGGTCCATTTCCAACCGAATTAAATGATTCGATTGGGCAGATGATTCGCGATAAGGGCGCAGAATACGGGACTGTAACAGGAAGGTCTCGACGATGTGGTTGGCTCGACCTAGTGGCGCTACGATATGCGGCGAAGCTTAATGGAGCAAAATACTTGGCTATTACCAAGGTCGATGTTCTTAATGGTATAAATCCATTGAAAGTCTGTGTAGCATATGATATTGATGGGTCTGAAGTAACAACAATACCTGCAAGTTCCTCAGCATATGCCTGTGCTCAACCAGTCTATGAAGAGATAGAAGGATGGTCAGAGTTACCCCAAAACATTATGGATCCTGATATCTTTCGCATATTACCAGACTCCCTGCATTCCTACATTAAGATGATTGAAACTTGGGCCAAATCAAAGGTTGTTATTCTGTCTCTTGGTCCTGATAGAGCTGAAACTATTGTCGTTCCTGGTATCTTTCCTTCTGGTTCTATTCATGTCTAAACTCGATCATGACAATTGATGCAACGATGACAAACACGATAAGAGCAAGAAAAGGTGGCATCCAATTCAGAAATTGTGCGAAAAGCCGTATTAGTGTTGATGGATCTACTGCAATGAGGGCCAAATATCCCCAAACGAGAAGAAAACCATAGATAGCGAAGATAGGGAATAAAACAGGTCCCCCGCTGATCACTAGAAGAAGTACCAAGATAGCCAGTTTAGTTTTGGTAGGATCTAGCAGAGGTATCGGAATAGACTCATTGTC
>JAOUFI010000174.1 GCA_029858305.1 Candidatus Thorarchaeota archaeon | reverse complement strand
TGATATTCTTCGCGAACATACCCTTGCCTATATTGGATATCCTGAAAAGGCAACAATGAAGAACAAGTTTCTGAGGGTCATCTTTAGTTCAATAATTTTGCCTCTCCGGCTTCTCTCATCATTTAAGGTAGCTGTCCAGAAAATCACTAGGAGAATCTTTCTTCCTCAGAAGAAGAAGGAAAGTGTTGGAAAATCATCTGAATCTAGTGATACCGCAGAGCAGGATCCAGCTAGCTAGTTGGGCCTGAAAACATCTCCAGTAATTCACTCAAAGAATCTATTACAATTGTTTTGTGGGGAGCCAAAATGGCCTCCTGCGGATTAGCCCAAGTTGTAAGGATTGGAAGCATCTCAGCATTAATTGCCGCTCCGACATCTGCATCGACAGTATTACCAACATAGGCACATAGTCTAGGATTAATGCTGGTTTCAAATGCAGCCTGAATTAATGTATATGGACTTGGTTTTGCATATCCTGGTACAGCAGTCCATTGTATACTTGCGAATAAATCCCGAATACTCCATCTTTCAAGAAGTGCCTGGGGATCATCATGTCTACGCGTGCATAATCCAAGGACATAGTCTCTTCGCCGTAGCTCTTCTAGGACCTCTTTTGCATCATCGATTAAAGACTCCCAATTGGACTTTGTTATATTTTTCCAAGCATGTTCAAACTCTATCAATGTCTGGTCGATGATATTGCTTATTCCGAGATTTTGAAGATACTCTCTATTAACATCAATCCATTGCTCAGGCTCAGTTCCCCAATGGATATCAACATCTTTCTCAATCTGATAGTTTAGAATCCATGGATTCATTCTTGCGAATGCATCCTTGAGTTGCTCGTTCGTAATATGACTAATATCTATCCCAACGACGTGGGCAGCCTCTCGCATTAGACCTTGGAAATCAACTCGAGTCTTAGTTAATGTATGATGCAGATCAAAGAATATAGCTCGTATCTTTGATATATGATCAAAATATGGACTATGATTAGTCATATCCAATAGGCATTCATATGGTCTAAAAAAACCTCCTAGCACATTTGATATAATTGCAGTAATTAGCCAGAAGTTTTACTCTTCCTTCACTATCAAAAATTATATTCTTCCATCTTCGATGGTGGATTTAGAATTCGATACTGAAACATATATCTCGGCACACTCCAAATATTCTTGTCTAGCAAAAACCGATACTTCATCTGTTATTAAAAAATCCCTAGTTGATATTGCGGTATACTCAATAGGGAGAAACTCGTGAGAGGTACTATCTGCCAATATCGAGGAGGTTTTGAAAAATTTCGCGGATCGGTCTGATTGGTAATGGCGTAGCAACAACAACTGCACTTCGAGAGATTAGGAGTATTGACTCGGAAATCGAAATTGATGTCTTCAGTGATGAAAGATATGCATACTATCCGAGACCTAATTTGATAGATTTCGTAGCAGATAAACGAACCATTGAAGAAACAATTCGATATCACAGGGATTGGTATGAAGAACAAAATGCAAATCTCATGACTTCGAAACCTGTCCTCCAAATCGAGACCGATTCCAAGACTGTCATCACTACTACAACGACTCATTCCAATTACGATTCTCTTCTGATTGCTGTTGGGTGTATTCCTTTCATACCACCCTTTGAAGGTCTCTCAAAACAAAATGTTCACGTCATCAGAACACTTGATGATGCACTTGATATTCGAGAGGCTGTGAGGAAATCTAGAAGGGAAATCATTGTAGGTGGCGGCATACTGGGTATAGAGCTTGCTGCAGCCATAAAGGCTGTTGGTGGCAATCCCATTATTGTTACGAATATTGACACTCTGCTTCCACAGCAGCTAGATAAGATGGGTAGTCAAATACTCCTTGGACATTTGGCGAAGATGGGCTTGACAGTCCTGAGAAACTTTTCCTGTGTGAGGATTTCAGGAAACGATACTGCGGATGGAATTGTATCAGATGCAGGCGATAAGATTGATGGAGACCTTATTGTTATTGCAACAGGAGTTCGTTCGAACATTCAGATTGCAAAGAATTCGGGGATTAATGTGAATCGTGGGATTTTAGCTGATGACTATATGCAAACCTCTGCTTCAGGTATATTCGCAGCAGGTGATTGCATGGAGTGGAAAGGTAAGTGGATTGGTATCATTCCTTGGGCAACTGCGACAGCACGCGTAGCAGCTCGCAACATGCTCAATTTTGGCAGTATGCGCTTTGAAGGTATCACTTCATCTAACACTCTTCAAGTTGCAGGCATAGATCTCTCAAGCATTGGTGAGATTGATCCAAAATCGCCTGATTATGAAACTTTGTTTTCTGTAGATGAGAACAAAGGTACCTACTATAAAGCTGTCATCAAGGATAATATTATCGTAGGTGCTATTTCTCTTGGCAGTCGGAAGGTAGCGATGAAACTCAGAGGTCTTGTAAACCAAAAGGTCGACATCTCAGAGATCAAGCAATCCCTCTTTGATAATGACTGAGATTGAGTTACTGAATCTCTACAAGAGGTTGACGACCCTTTCCCTGAGGTATCAATGAGATGATGTGCTCAGTCGCTCCTTTGAGTTCTTCCATGTGTGTGACAACAATGACCTGGTGAACCGCATCAAGGCGAGATATTGCCTCTGGGAGCCATCTACGGCGCTGCTCGTCAAGTCCAGCTCCTGGCTCATCCAATATGATAAGTCCCGGTGGCGGACCAGCTATTGAGTGTTTTTGCAGAGCAGTGTTTACTGCAACACGAAGAGCGAAATTCACGCACACATCTTCACCCCCAGATGCGGCCATAAGTGACACTTCATTCCCTTGAAGGTCGTAGAGGGTAATCTCATAGTCATCATCAATGACAAGGTCACTATATCGGTCTCCGAAAATTTCACGGAAAAGCATCCTTGCTTCTGTTCGAATGTGCGGGCGTAGCTGATTCTCTGCGACATCAGGAATGGTTTCCAAAAGAACTCGAAGATGTT
>JAOUFI010000065.1 GCA_029858305.1 Candidatus Thorarchaeota archaeon | reverse complement strand
GAACGCACTCTGGCCAAGAATGCGTCCATACACTACTGATATGGGTGTATATGAATTAGCAATTTCAGTGTAAGGAACCACACCCACAAGAATGAGTGATGCTGCCATGTAGATCAAAGTGGAAACTAAAAGTGTGAGGACAATAGCTCTTGGGATATTTCTTGCTGGCTCCTTTATTTCTTCAGCTGCAGTGGAGATGAGCTCAAATCCTACGAATGAGATGTAGATGAAAGAGACAGCTGACATGAATGTCGTGATTCCTACATCTGGATGAATCAATGAAATATTGTCTGGTTGGATGAAAAATGCTCCGACTGCGATGAAGACAAAGAGAACAATCGACTGGATGATATTCAAAGCTCCTAGGACGCCTGTCACTCCTTTGATGCTTACGTAATTCGTGAGAAATGTGACGAGAATAATGATTACCGCAATGATTCCAACAATCTCTGATGTTGCACCTGGGATGAAGACAATCAGGGTATGCGCGACAGCAAGAGCATAGAGCCCGCATGCAACTATACTTCCAATAAAAATGAACCAACCTGTGAGAAATGCTGGAAATCCACCAATCGTATCTTGAACGAAGGTATAACCGCCGCCCTGCTTCGGGATGGAAGATGCAAGCTCAGCATAATTGATTGCTGTGAAAATTGTTAGAAGCCCGGTGGCAAGATACGCTAGTACTAGCAAAGGTCCAATAATTCCAGCGGCGACTCCAGAGATGACATAGATACCTCCGCCAAGCATTGCTCCCATTCCAATATTAGTGGCTCCTGCAAGTCCAAGACGTCGAGCAAATTTTTCATCTCTTGGCTCGTCGTCGAATCTTTCTACCAATATGTCCACAACCTCTGGGAGAATATGGCGGCTCCTACGTCCAGACTAAATACTTCGCGGCAATTGTATGGCTTTTGAAGGTTTTGAATTAGCCAATCAAAGTATGCACTCTCCCAGAACGGGTACACCAAACACTTAGGTTTAAATGGGTAAATATTGCGGTCTGCGTCGTCGGACTGGTATACTAGTCTGAAAATGAAGTGGTTGAAATGATCTGGAAAGTAACCGATGCATGTACAGCCTGCGGAACTTGTGCTGATGTCTGCCCAGTAGACCCAACTTTATACGTGGTCAAGGACAAGGCTGAATACCAAGTAGCCCGCTCAGACGAGTGCACTGAATGCTATGCCTGTGTTGATAGTTGTCCTGAGGGCGCTATTGAAGAGGCATAAGACTAGAAATACTACCGACTCTCATGCATAGATGAGAGATGGTACGACAGGAGCACTTCCTCGCCTGTTGAGAGTGTTCCTGTCAGTGATATCCTTTTTAATCACTAATCTCTCTTTCATAATCTTCCTCTTACTTTAGTTGGATTTCCTAGTATGCTGTTGAATTTTTCTAGAAGTGATTGATTATAGAGGACTACTAGCACCTTAATTACATCCTTCTCTAGACTCATTCTGACAGTTTCGATTCCGCTGCCCTCACCACCACGCATAGAGATGTAGTCGTCAATAAAGGTTGGTTTTAATGAGAACGCTTTTTCAATTGCTTCTAGAATCTCATCGCGCTTATCCAAATGAATCTCATAAAATGCCTTCATATTTCTCATTAAACATACCTCTGAATTTATCAGGTAGCAAACGACTCATAAGTCATATTGGTGTCACCAAATTATTGGAGAGTGAGAAATGTTGCGTCGCTACGCCGTTTTAATCCTAATAACTATGCTAATCCTTCCAAGTTTCGCTGTTGCTCTCACACCTAACGTGACAGAGCAGTTTGAAACTGCGGAGTTTACCCTACAAACGTTTAATCGAAACATGAATGTGACAACATTTGTTGGACCTGATTATAGCAATGAAACTCTCACGCAATTCTTAAGAAGTGCCCAAGAGAGTATCTATGTTGAAATATACCAATTTACAAGCCCTGGTCTTCTTGCTTTAATACATGAAGTTTACAATGATAATCCATCGTTAGATATCAAAGTAATGATTAGTGAGCGTGTTGTTAGTGAAGGAGAGTATAACACATATACGATGTGGAATCTCACACAACTAGGAATTCCAGTTAGATGGACTTCTGACACATTCACTTTTTCTCATCAGAAATTCGTTATTATTGACAATAAAACAACAATAGTTCAAGCAGGCAACTGGGCTCGGCCGAGTGTTCCTCTTAATGATTGGCAAACTGGAACTTCTGGCAATCTACACTGGAAAAATTATGAAGGGAATCGTGAATTCAATATTGCAATGACAGATACTATCGTTACAAACTTCTACAGAAGTGTTTTTGATAACGACTGGAAAATAGGGACTGATTATAATGAAAGCACTGATGGCACTGGAACGGTGTTAAACTGGGGATCCATATCATTCGTATATTATCCCCGAGTCTTTAATTACACTGGTCATTTCTTGGGTCCCATGAATGTCACACCATTTGTTAGTCCAGATACAAGTCTTGAGGCAATGCTTTGGGTGATTAATAGCGCACAGGCTACATTAGATATCGAAATCCCCTATATCAGTAATAGCTCTATAGTGGTGGATGAGCTTTTGGATGCAATTGTAGCTGCAAAGCATCGAGGTGTCACTGTACGAATAATAACGGAAGAAGGCAGAAATGATAACCCAGAAGTGGCACTAGCTTTTGCTGAAGAAAACATCCCAGTTATCTGGATGGACCTCAGATTCTTCGCTGCTATTCACAATAAAGCATTCATAGCTGATGGGCGAATTGTGTTAATCTGTAGTGTTAATTGGAGTGAAGAGAGTATCTCCGAAAATCGTGAAGCTGGTGTGATCATAGAACATAATGGAATTGGAGCATGGTACCAAGCAGTATTTGATTACGATTGGGGTCTCGCAGATTATGACACACCTGAATATGTGAATGTTGGATGGTCTCCCCACATTCCTAATAGCTCTGCTGAAATCAATGTGACTGTATATGCCCATGAATATTATAATGACATCGATGAAGTGAAATTGGGCGTAAAAATCAATGACGGATCTTGGACAAATTACACAATCACATCAAATGCCTATCTCTCAGCTGAGCTTAATCTAGAGAACTTCTTCCATGTAATCGGGCCTCAGCCAGATGGCACAAACATCACTGTTATAGCCTATGTTGAGTCATTAGGAGTGGAATCACGTGGACTGGAGATGGTTATTCCTGTTCGTGATTCAATTGGTTCTGTTATCACTACTCCAACTCCTACAACAACGCCTGAATCACTTGTGCAGTTAATCATGGATCTTGCACCCTACATTGCGTTAGCGATAGTTGCTGCAGTAGCAGGAGTTTGTTTGAAGAAGAAACGTTAGGAGAACACAAAAGAATCTTAATAATCCCAAAGGGCTCTCGACGAGCCCTTCCTCTTCTTCTTCATAAATCAGGAATGTTCCGCCATCTCAGCAAATTTCAGGCAGCTATCTGCATCCTGCATCTCGCCACGTTTCTCGTGCAGACCCGCTGCGATTCTGTATGCTCTTGCCACAGCTGGCCAATTCTCTTGGGCATCAAGACATAGTGCCAAGGCTTTCCAGACCTCAGGATCGCAAGAGTCGTATTTCAACGCCTCATTGTAAGCATTGACAGCCTCCTGGATATCTAGTAGACTTTCAAGAGCTCTTGCTTTCTTTGTCCACAGCTCCGAATTGTTTGGAATATGTCTTAGTCCTGCATCAGCTACAACCTTTGCCTCTTCAAAGGCTCCAAGGGTAAGAAACGCCTCTGCCTTGTTTGAGTATCCCCTATAATCTTCGGGAGCAATATCGATGGCAAGATCAAAAGCGACAATAGCTTCGTCTTGTTCGCCTATGTGGATATGGGTCAGTCCAAGTTCATTAAGAACCTCTAGATTCTCTGGATCTAGCTGAAGTGCTTGCCTATACAACTCAATAGCTTTCTTGTTCATCCCCTGTTGACGAAGACTTCTTGCTTTACTAATACACTGTGCTAACGTCAATCCATCCAGAGACATACTTTGTTCAGTTCACTTTGTCGTTTTAATCATTCTCCTGTTAGATGTTAAAGTGATATTGATGATATGCATCTGAATTCTCTTGTTCCTCCAGACAACAAGGATTTTAACGGGTCCATTCCCACTCCAATTCACTCGATTCGTGAGGAAACTTGGATGAAGAGAGACGATGAAACATTCTTCGAGGACGACAACAACGAAGATGAAGACCTTACCTTCCCGGATGAAGATGAAGAAGATATTGAAGAAGTAGATGAACAAGAATACGAAGCTATCGAAGAGGTATTCTCAGACAGATATGCTGAGAAGTCTTCTGGATTCATTCTTGATCCATGGCCACGAATTGTGTTCATTCTTACAATCATTGGGCTTGGCATAGTACTCCTTACGCCGCCTGCATTCTGGGCTATATGGAACTACTTTATCCTTGCAGATTATTTTCTAATTGTATTCGTCGGTGTCGCAATTGTATTCTCTCTCGCTACATGGACTAAAGCCGGAACTCATAGATTGCGTTGGGCTGGACCGTCAAATGTGATTGTATCTTTAATCTGTGGAGGAATAGGCACTCTAGATACAGCAAGTTGGATTCTATCAGGCACTGGTCTCTTTGCTGGGATTGATACTCCTCTAATCGGTCTGTGCATGGTACTTGTCATCTTCTCGCTTTACACTCTATGGCTAGTCCAACGAAGTTTTGGTCCTCAGCAACGTTGAGCCGGTGACTGTGGTGGGAGAGAAACCTCACACTCTCACAGAGATTACTGAAATTGTCAGAGAGTTTGTTCGTGAGAGGAATTGGGAGCAGTATAATCGACCCCTGAATCTGGCAATCTCTACCTCTATTGAGGTTGGAGAGTTGCTTGAGCTCTTCCAGTGGAAGACAGATGCTGATGTAGAAGAGGCTCTAAAAGATGAACGATTTCGCGAAGCCCTTGCTTCTGAGATTGCTGATGTTCTGATATATCTCCTGAGAGTTGCTGATACTACAGGTATCGATCCGACGAAAGCTGTGATTGAAAAGATGAAAAAGAACTCAAAGAAATACCCTGTTGATTACTGGGAGGGTCGTGCTCCGAGTAAATTTAATCGTCCTGAGTAAGTCTTTTGTAAAGCCTTGGACGTCTATCAGCAAGGATATCATTTCTCTCTGTGATTGACTTGTCATCAGCAAGGGTTGGCTCAATATCCGCCCATACCAAACCAGTTTCTTTTGCGGTCATCTGTGCTATTCGATTTCCCTTGACATCTGTGATTTGAGAAGCTCCTGAGAAGGTGAGTCCTCTCTCGGTTCCCACTCTGTTTGCCGTAGCTGTAAACACACGGTTCTCAATTGAACGCGTGACCATGGCATCTTGGCAATAAGGCAGTACAAGATTAGCTGGGTGAAGAATCGCCTGTGCTCCTTTCAGTGTAAGAATTCGTGCGACCTCAGGAAAAGCCCAATCAAAACACACCATTATGCCGAATTGATATCCTTTGTATTCAATGACAGGAGGCTCTTCCTGACCTGGCAAGAACCAATTTTGCTCGTGGAGAAAGAGGTGGATTTTGTGATATGTTGCTATATGCTCGCCATTTCCTAATACTGCTGCGGAGTTGTAGAGACCCTTGGGAGTTCTCTCACATATTCCAGCGACAACTAGTCTTCCTCCTCCTGACCATGTGAGTAATTCCCGCGAAACAGGGCCCTCAGGAATCAATTCTGATGAACCACTTGCTTCACCGATACTCTTGAAGGCATATCCAGAGTTGCATAACTCTGGGAGTACGAGTACTTCAATATCAGATTTTTCAGCTTTCTCTAGGAGACCTCTTACTCGAATCAAATTCTCTTCTACATCTCCAATTAAGAGGTCCATCTGTCCAACTGCGACTCTCATGATATTAGCACCAACTCTAGATGTATGAGATTATGCTATGACTTCTTCGGTGACCTAGAAGAGACCATGTTGCATCGCAGTCTGACAATCACAGCTAGCCTTCTTTGGAATATGGCTTATCATCTCGAAAGTGAGTTTCCGTACTCGTTCCACATTCTCTGACATAGTCTTGAGAACCAACTCATGAGTAACAACTTCATCTCCATGAACATCATAATCAGTTGGCATTGAGATGTTCACAAAGCAAATGCCAGCTTCTCGTGCAAGAGCCGCTTCAGGATAGGCTGTCATCCCAATCACATCCCACCCCTGATTATGGTAGAACATTGACTCAGCTCTAGTTGAGAATCTTGGTCCGTTGATACAAACATATGTTCCTTTGTTGTGAACCTTGTACCCGATTATAGATGCAGTATCAGATGCAATTCTCCTAAGTTCAGGACAAAACGGCTCCGCAAAAGACAGATGGGCAATAGGTCCTCCTTCAAAGAATGTATCTTTTCTCACGCCAAATGTTCTGTCAAAGAGTTGATCTGCAATCACGAATTCTCCTAGTTTGATTTTTGCAGGCTGAAGACTTCCTGCTGCCGCTGGACTAATCAACCTCTTCACACCCAAAGCCTTCATCCCCCAAATATTTGCACGGTAGTTAATTGCATGAGGCGGAATGGAGTGTCCTCGGTCATGCCTTGCCAAGAATGCAAATGTACGCCCTTTTACCGTGCCAAGAATGAAGTTATCAGATGCTGCCCCATATGGCGTGAATACCTTTGCTTCAATTGGGTTCTCGATTACAGTGGAATCGTAGTTTCCACTTCCGCCAAACATCCCAATCTCTATAGGGAGTAGCTCATGGATTGCCTTTGTCTGACTCCTGTCGACTGCTACAATAGATAGATTAGCTTCAAACGCCAATTCTCATTCATCCTCACATTTTCTTTTTCCAAGCTTTATCCAGTGGGTATACAATCCTACCCAAGAAGCCCATGTGGGCCTTTATCTTCGATAATTGATCATCTGAGAGTACAATGTTGTTATATTCTCTTAGATGCTTCTTGAGTTCGATTGTGCTAAGTTCATTCACTTTCTCTCCCTCGAAGATTTTCATGATGAGGGAAGACACATCTTCATAGAAGTTCCATGGAAATATCTCCCACGCCCATGCGACTTCGACGCCAAAGTAGTCTGGCACAAACTTGGAACCAGCTATATGCATGAGTGTTGCACTTCTCACTTCCTTTGGTCCACACTCCTTAACATGATTTACTGCCATTGTGAGACTCTCACCGGTGTCAGTAATATCATCAATGACAAGAACCTGTTTTCCAACTACATCTACCGTGAGAGGGCAAGTTAGTTTTGCCTTTCCATCTTTTGTCGCCGTCACTCCCCAGTGATCAATCTTCACTGAATAAAGTTCCTTTACACCTAGGAGATCACAAGCAATTCGAGCGTGGATCCAACCACCTCTGGCTATTCCCACAATTACGTCCGGTTTCCATCCCGACTCCTTCACCTTAATGGCAGTCTGATAGGCATAATCATAGATGTCATCAAAGTCTAGTACATAACAGAGTGGACCTTTCAGTTCCATAGATATCTGTCACCATGTCATCTCCAGAATGACTTCGATAAAAGTGTGACTCTTTTGATAATTGTTTCTCAATAACAATAATAGGACTCTTGCTTATTCCACAAGCGATGCAAATGTCAAATGAAGACAAGTGTGTTGGAAAAGAACCACGTAAGGTCATAGCCCGGGTCATTAGCCAGAAAGGACATTGTCCAATCGGTCATAGGGTGGGTGATGTCATTGAATTCGATCACTATGGAGTTCGAGGTGATATGTGTATCAACGCTCTCTTCACAATGCTACCGGTTGTCTACGCACTGATGCATAATGCTTACTTTCCTTGGTCTGAAGATCATTGTAAGGAACTTCATGCATGCCCAGATCCAAAGAATCCGGTAGTATTCGAACTTGATAGGTCTCATCCAATGGATCGAAAAGCAACAGGTTAGTCTTGGAGGATTTCAAGGACTAATGAATCAAACTCGCCAGGTCTGAAAGATACTCTCACGATGAGTGATTTACTAGTTTTTGCTTCGATTGGTTTCACGAGTGGCATAAAAAGTTCCTTCCAACCATCTTCCATGGTCAATATGAGATCATCCATTAATCTTGCTTCGAACATTCCAGCGAAACCATGAACAGTTCCTGATTGAACGAACGTGAATTTTAGTTGCTTGTCAACTATTGCATCTGGATTAGGTATTCTGAGATCGAATACTGCTAGTTCAGAAAGATCAGCAAGATCTGTATTCTGTCCTTGTTCAGCTGTTTGTATAACTCTTGGGAAGCTGAGTCCCTCAATTTCAAACCTCTCCCATAGAATATCATTCTGAACTGGGCATGTGTAAATACTGACTTCTTCAGGGATTATTCTTCCTGAAGGTTTTAGGAGGTTTTCAACTGCATAATTGCTTGCAGCTATCTGCTGTTCGACAAGCATGAATGAGGAAAGCATTTCGCACATAACAACGTCTGCATGTTCGACAGGAGAGAAATCTGCGAAATGGCTATGAACAAACTCGATATTCTCCTCAACGCCATTTTTTCTTGCCGCGTGTTTGGCATAAGTCAGAGATTCTCGATTTACATCAATTGCTGTCACTCTCGCTCCCTGTTTTGCGGCCAAGATTGCTAGAATCCCACTCCCGGTGCCAATATCAATGACATAATCATCATTCTTAACCACTTTGTGGACTGCTTCATGAAATTTTCGTATCCGTGACCTGTGACTTAGTAAGCTTGCGGCATGAAGCATTGCGAATGGTGTTGCATACTCCCTGAACGACATGGTTTTTCCCCTATCAATGTCTACTTATAATAAAATGCTGGCAAATTGCCATGCCAAAGGGACAAATGAAACGTCGATAGGCACAGCGAATAAGAAGGCATAAACTCGTGTCTGATAAAGTACTCGAATCTGCGAAACGGGCCCTGGAAGAGTGCCGTCCGTTTGACGCTATAATAGCATTAGAACCACTAGTGGAATATGATGATGAAGACGTCGATGCTTTGGTCTATCTTGGTATTGCATATGTTCAAGCTGAAATGCCTGAAAAAGCAGTAGAAGTACTCTATCGTGCGGATGCGCTTGTCGAACAGCATTATGTTGTTGAGCTATTTCTTGGACGTGCTCTTTGGTCCTTGGGAAAAGTGGATTTTGCAGAAGAACATCTTCAGGAGGCACTTCGGCTCGATCCTTCTGAACCTGAATCCTGGATTGATCTTGGGCGTATTTACCTCCACAGATGCGAGTATGGCCAAGCCCTAAAACATCTAGAATTAGCACTTGAGCAGTTTCCTGAGGATATAAGTATCATATTCTTGCATGCACTTGTGCTTTATCGCCTTGGAGACCTAACTGAGGCAACAAAACAGTGGGCACGAGTTCATACACTTCAACCAGACCTCATGACGGGTGTCTCAAATTATGCATTCGTCTTGTTACTTCAAGATCGTTCTTTTGAAGCAGCTCCCTTTGTAGGATATGCTAATACAATCAATCCAGATGATTACAGGTCTCTCATCCTATTAGGTGAACTTCGATTTCAATCAGGAGATCACGAGGGTGCGCTTGAGTGCTTTGGGAAAGTATTGGATATTGATCCTATCAATATAGAAGCATTATCAAGAATTGCCATCATTGCCCACAACTCTCGGGATGAAAAATCCTGCAGAGAGTATCTTAGTCGTGCTGAAATGGAGCTTGGGCGAGATCCTGAATCATGGACAGGTTTGTGCAATGCGTATCCCTCCTTAGGGATGTGGGATGAGTATCTTGATTGTCTGATTCGGTGGACAAGTGCCGATGCCAATGCAGCAGCACCTTGGGTCATTCTAGCAAGAGAATATGACCGTTTGGGACAACTTGAACACTCTCGCAATGCTTGGAGGATGGTCTTTGAATTGAGAGGTTACGTAAAGATTAGATGCTTAAATTGTAAGACCGACACTCGAATTCCCTATGATCCCTTTGTAGGTTTCGATGTCTATTCTGACATGATTTGTGAGAAATGCGGAACAATAATTTACATGCCAGCAGGACTACCTTTTGATTGACGAGATGAGGTAAGGATGAGTAATCGAAGATATCCTATTCATCCCATTCCCGGAGTAGGCGCGATTGTTGTTGGTACTCAAGGAATTCTACTTGCAAGGAGAGATAAGGCTCCTGGGAAGGGTCTCTGGAGCATTCCAGGAGGAGGCGTAGAGCTTGGGGAGTCTCAAATTGAATCTGTGATACGGGAAGTCAAAGAAGAGACTGGAGTCGAGTGTGAAGTCCTAGAGCTTCTAGGTACTTCTGATCTCATTACAAAGGATGATACCGGTGCGATAGAGTACCATTTCTTACTGAATCATTACCTAGCAAAAGCAATTACCCAGAAGACAAATCCGGAAAATGCTGATGGAGAAGTGAAATGGTTTCATCCAGACAGCCTACCTTCTGATATGGCGAGTCCGCAGATTTTAAATCTCATCAGCTCTCAACGAAAGAAAATACTATCGATAATGAAAGATTTGAATTCGTCGAACATATAATCTTGAAATTGCCAATAGATATAAGAATCTCCGTCTTGTTGATTTTACAACAGCTATCCTAAACGAAAGGACGTGTTGATAACAATGTTTCGAACCATCATCGCACTATTAATTGCGTTAGTAACAGCTGTACTGATTGGGGCTTTTCAGATATTGAACCTCGACCTAGCAGCAATTCAAGCAATCATTGGCAGCAGTAGCATCACTGGCGACTTAATGGTATTAGGTGGCACTCTGTTTGCTTCGCTCTTGTTCCCATACACCACAGCAATGGCTGGAGTTTATTCTCCACTTGTTGCACTTGGTGTAGCTGGATTCATTGCAGGCTTACTATCAAAGAGTGGTGTCAGAATGCTTTTTGTATCTATATTTGCAATGGTCCTCTTCTTCCTTGGATTTTATATCCTTACATTTGCCGGGGATCCAACCAACTATGCCTTGATGTTCAATGTGGCCAGAAATATGGCTATTGACCTAGGCGTTGCATTTGGTCTGCTGTTTATACCAGGGATCATCGGTGCATCACTGACTGCAGAAGATTACTAATTGTTTAGTTAACTTGGATGGGGGTTATCACCCCCCATTATCCCTTTTTTCATTCTACTTGCTTAGAACACCGGCTATTTGTTGAGATGAACGTTGAATGAATTCATTTACATGATCTTTATGAATGAAAGCTCCAGCTGCCATTGGGTGTCCCCCAGCTTCAGCTACAAGGGTTCCATATTCTTCATTCATACTATCTGCAACTGAAACGAAAGTTTCCTTAAGATTAAGACCTCTTTTTGTCAAATTTTTATGTGCTCGTCCTGAGAGTTTGATCAGAGGACTATCATTGGACAGATCCGCACTAATTCCAATGACTGGTTTGTCAATAGGAATTATTCGAGAGCCTTGTGCCATACCAATGACCACGCCAATGATTGTGTCTGGTATCTCTGGATCGTTTACAAGATAACAACCAGCCATGGTTTCATATCTACCGTTTTCCAGCAATCTCAGGGCTTGCGCCAGATTCTGTCGATGTTGCTGCAGTAAATATCTCCCAGTTGGGATCGCCTCAGAATCGCCAAGAGACACCTTTACGCCAATCTCTGGGCGCCTATTTCGACCGCAGGCATTAAGCAAGGTTGAGAATTCCTTTGCACTACGCATTTCTGTCTTCTCGGGTCTATGCGTTAGGATAACTACATCTCCGATGAGCCCAGATGCCAATTGGGAATCGTTGTACGTTGCTATGATAAGCTGGATAAGCTTCTGGATGATTCTCTGTTTTTCATCACTATTGAGATCGACCCATGTTCGCCATTCATCATGGGCGTTCTTCAGGCTAATATTGAGTTCTCTGAAAAATGTAAAACATGCTTCCTCATCTCCTGTAATTCCAGGTAGGTAAGGGTCAGTATTATATTGCAATAAATATGGTAAGGGACGCGTATTAATGCCAAAGAAAGTTAGGTCTCTTGTTACCTTAATATAGCCTCCAGTAGTTCCTAATTCCAGAATCTTCTTATTAATTCCAGAGAATCCCTTTCCATAATAGTCCTGCAAATCACCCGTTGCACCAACGATCGCTAGTTCCGCAAGGTCAATGTTCTCCTTTGTAAAAGCAAGAGCAAAGAGAAAAGCAACACCTGCTCCAGATATATCGTAACTTCCATTCAACTCATGATAGCAAGGATTAATCTCGATCAGTTTCTTACTAGATGCAAGTTCTGAGACACTCGTGCCATTGCTCTGAGGTAAATGGTGATCAAGGATAATTGTGCGTTTTAAAAACTCAAATGTAGTAACATGATTTCTAATCAGCTCGATTTGACCTGTTCCAAAATCACTGAAAATAGTCAAATCTGGTTTGTATCTCTGAATTTCCTGACTGATTTCGATTATAGTTTCAGAGTTAATCTGATGAATATTTCGCCACTCAAATTCCTTCCTTTCTCGCTCTAGAACTGAAACTACAATCGCGAGAGCTGATATACCATCTGCATCAATGTGCGAGAATGCCATCACTCTTTTTGACTGCCTG
>JAOUFI010000173.1 GCA_029858305.1 Candidatus Thorarchaeota archaeon | reverse complement strand
GTCTTCTTAGATTTCTTGTACATAGATTTAGCACCATATATACCGATGGAAAGAACTGATGGAATGATAGCAAAGAAGATTATCAGAGCAAGTAACATTGAGTACATTGAAACAGGAACGAAAATGTGTGTATAGACATACCCAATGAAGGAAGCGACTGCATATGCAATCGCAGGAAAGACTGATTCTCCCCATGGCGCAAGACATATACAGATGACTCCAATTGCAAGCAGCTTTTGAATCCAGTTTTCAATTGTTCTCTTGGATATCTTTGTATACGCGAGGTCCCCAATGGTTAGAGTATGCTGCTCCTGTTTTATTAACCATAGAAACAGCTGGTTGGATATTTCTAGCTCACCAGGACCTCGAAGAACGAATATCGATAAAATCACTAGGACGAGTGATGTGCCAATCAGCTGATAACTTTGAAAGAGAAGGTAGACCAAAACCATAGGGACAAGACCGAGAAATGCACTCAGGATGAGTACACCAGTCATTGTTCTATTCATCATGAAATTTCTAAATCCTTCCGCTGATTTTAGATAGTCTCCATGAACAACATTCTTCATCATCCATACGTGTGAACCGCAGTCAGTATAATGATTCGTTCCCGAGGTGTCTGGTTCTCCTAGTTTTTCAAGGAGGGGAGTAACAAAGAAGTCAATCTGAATGACTCTTCTATACCAATAGAATGCCAAACCCAGAGATAGTACACTGAGAAGAAACAATCCCGCAAACATGAGCATAGCTACGTCACCAATGATTGCCTTTTTTCCAATAATCTAAGCCAGATATCAACAAGAAGTTCTTGATTTGAAGTATCCTCTTCACTGAAACGCTTTCCGACAAGGAGAAAGACATCACCCGCCATTTTTACCGATTTTCGCTTTCCAACCTGAAGAATGACATCCTCTCCTGGTACGTGTACCAAGAATCCGTGTTCATAGAATACTCTTGCATGATCTGAAAAATCATAATCAAGTTCATCCCTCGGAGCAGGATGACTTTCTATAGTTGCTCGATTCAATGCGACTTCGATTCGAAGTGATTCAAAAACATAATTTGGTAAGAGTTTTCGTGTGTCGGGAATTCCCCACTTTCTCATGGTTAAATGGCTCTGCTCAATGAATCCTGAGAAATCTCCTCCTTCTCCTTGAATCTTCATTTTGGGTTTTTCATTAAAAGATATATCAACCTCATTGGGTCTGATTGGCCATCGCTTTATGCCCTTTGGATTGCTCGTAGTTTCATGCTTCTGGTCCCATGTGCATAGAGGTATAGTGGACATTGCGAGCATCTTGTTCTTTTCTAATGCTTTTCTTTGCATCATACTCCAAAGCTTGTCATTGATTACGAAGAGTGAAACTGAGAGCGGGAGTAATGCGCCGCTGTTCTCTTTAAGAAAAATATCGATATTGGTTTTCGAAATCAATTGGTCTACTATGCCGCCGAACTGCTCCTCTGACAATATTATGCTCTTCCCGTCATCTATAGCAGATGATTGCTCCGCTGTTAATTTCATGTCAATATTGAATTGGCTAACAAGTCCAGAATACGCCTTGGATGAATACTCGTTTCTCATGGCGAACTGTGAGGAACTTGAAGCTTTGAAAAGAGTTTCTTTCTCGGTTATTTTCAAGAACGTGTAGAACGATGATACGCAATCTTAGATTCCTATGAATAAAGGAATATTTCGATAGACCTAAAACACGAATGTATCTTTGATTGTGCCTGTGACTAATATGACGAATCTCTATGGAAGAGACCTAATCACGACACAAGATTGGAGTGTTGCAGAGATAGAGAAAGCTCTATCCCTTGCTTTTGAGTTCAAGGCTAATCGTTATGATCACCCATTGAACAATTGCTTAGATCGACGCACATTTTTCATGTTCTTTTACAATCCGTCGGTCAGAACAAGACAGTCCTTTGAGGCTGCTGCAACCGAACTTGGAGGACATGCCCAATTCCTAGAACCCAAGTCGATGCGACTCAAATCATCTAAGTCAGCTGGTGAAACAGTTGAGGATGCTGCGCAAGTAATGAGCCGCTATGCTGTAGGTATTGGTATTAGAATCCTGGAAACAGCCATTGATTACTATGGTCAAGGGGAGGAGCTGTTAAGGCAATATGCTGAAAATGCTAGTATCCCGATTGTTAGTATGGCACATGATAAATTTCACCCCTTCCAAGGTTTAGCTGATGTAATGGGATATCGACAACATGCTGGCAAGAATCTCAAGGGTAAGAAGATACTGCAAGTCTGGGGAAAGGGAGCTCTTGTACGTTCTTGGTGCAGTGTACAAGAGAGTTTATTGATAAATTCGAGACTCGGAATGGATGTTACTCTAGCCTATCCTAAGGGATATGATCTTGATCCTGAAGTGATTAAGATGTGCGAGGACAATGCAGCCGCCTCTGACAGCACATTCGAGATTGTTCATGATCTCGAAGAAGGTTACAAAGGTGCTGATATTGTATATTCACGAAACTGGATGACCGCTAACTTCTATGATTTGATGGCAAAACATGGAGAAGCTGAGGCGAAGAAGAAGGAGATTGAAATTGCCGCCAAGTATGATGATTGGATAACAACAAAAGACTGGATGAAAAAATCAAATAATGCCTTCTTCACACACTGTGGTCCTGTGGATCGAAATGCTGAAGTAACGGATGAGGTTTGTGATGGTCCTCGTTCAATTGTCTATGATGTGGCTGAAGCTCGACTTCATGTTCAAAAAGCTGTCATGGCTCTTACAATGGGTAAGCACTAGACTAAGAAAAATTCTCGTCCTCGCCCTATCGCTCTCTAGGAGCCTCAGATGCGAGTCTTTCATCAAACAATTCTCTTAAGCAAGACGTATATATCAGAAGCATACCCCAAAGATACTGTTGAGCCGGGAGAAAACCAATCGCAACTGATGGGTCGTATTTGTGATTTGAGGAGAGAAGAATCACAAACCCTGAGGATTCAGACTTGGTAAAG
>JAOUFI010000172.1 GCA_029858305.1 Candidatus Thorarchaeota archaeon | reverse complement strand
AATTCATACCACTTGACGGAAACAATGTGCGAATGTATGTCTGTGGGCCCACTGTTTATGACTATCCGCACATAGGCAACGCACGATCCTTCTCAGTGTTCGATACTATTCGTAGATATCTTGAGTACTTGGGCTACCGTGTTCAGTATGTCACCAACTTCACTGATATTGACGATAAGATGATTAATCGAGCCAACGAGGAAGGAGTCACAGTTGGCGAGCTTGCAAGCAAATTCATTTCTGAATACAAGACTATTGCCAAGCAACTCAACCTGAAGCCAGCAACAATCAATCCCCGTGCCACCGAGCACATCGACGACATAGTTGAGATGGTGGAATTAATTGTCAAGAACGGAAAAGGATACGTCGTTGATGGCGATGTCTACTTCGATGTGAGTGAATGGCCAAAGTACGGTGTTCTGAGTAAGATCAACCTTGACGATGAATCGGCGATGGCGCGAGTTGAGGCGGATGATAAGAAGCAAGATGTACGTGATTTCGCTCTCTGGAAGGCAGAGAAGCCTGATGAGCCCTCCTGGGATAGTCCATGGGGTAAAGGAAGACCAGGCTGGCATGCTGAATGCTCAACTATGGGCAAGCACTATCTTGGACTACCCTTCGATATTCACGGTGGGGGTCAAGATCTGATCTTTCCGCACCATGAAAATGAAATCGCGCAGTCCTCAGCAGCCTACAAGATAGACACACCTGTCAAGTACTGGTTACATAACGGATTTCTCACAATCAACAGTGAGAAGATGTCAAAATCAGAACAGAACTTCTCAACCGCAAGAGAGGTACTCGATAACTACGACCACCAAGCTGTACGTATGTATCTTGTATCAGGTCAGTATGGTCAACCTCTGGATTACAATGATGGAGCACTGAAACAAGCAATCCAATCGCTAGAGAGAATCAAGAATGCCGTTGATACAATCAAGGGAAGAATCTCAATCCTAGAGAAGGCAAGTAACCGTGAGACTGATGCTGATAAGAAACTTGCAGAAGCCTCGAAGAAAGTACGGGCTGGATTTGAATCATCAATGAATGATGACTTCAACACACCGGGAGCACTTGCGGAAATATTCACCTTCATCCGTGAGATAAATACTCACACTATGGATGTTGGAGGAGCTGCTGTGCTCAGAGAAGCCCTATCCGTACTCACAGAACTTGTCGGAATTCTGGGTGTCGATCTTACTGCAGTTGAATCTACTGATGACTCGGAGTCATCAGAGGCTCTCAAAGGAGTTGTAGAGTTCCTGCTTGAACTTCGTGAAGAAGCTCGACAAGCCAAGGACTTTACTAAGGCAGATCAGATTCGAAACCGTCTAAGTCAGCTTGGGATAACTATAGCTGATACCAAAGACGGCCCAACTTGGAAGATAGACTAACTGCACTAAACTATAGAAAGCAATTTCGTTACACGAACCAGTAAAGGATGAAGGCATGTATCTAAAGATGCGGATCGTGTCAGACAGCCCTGCAAGGGTTTGCTGGTTCAGTGTAAAATACCTGCGACCATCCATGTTAATTTCTTTTCCGGAGATAAATCACTACAAGCAAAATGGCAACTCCACCAACTGAGATTCCCATGATTGTAATAACTGGGGATAATGACGGGAATCCTCCTGTTGGAGGTCCTCCGGTCGTACCAGTGGTAGTGGTGGATGTGGATGTAGTCGTTGTAGTAGTAGTCGTTATGGTGGTAGTTGTTGTTGTTGTGATTGGAGGTGATGCAATGACCGTCAAAGTCGCTTCATAATAACGTTCAGTATTCGTAATTCGATATCTGATTGAGTACTCCCCTTCTACTGATGTTAGCGGGATAGTTATATTCACAATTGCAATATTTTCGATATTACACTGCGCACTTCCCTCAAATAGGACAGTACCTGAAGGATATTCAATTGTATAATCATAACTTTCAATTTCAAGTAGATTCGCAGTATTTGATACAAGACCTAATTCGATTATAGACCACTCACCCGTATACACTTCAAACGAATCATATAGCACTTGAGGTAATTCAAGATAGATTATCAGTTCATAGCTATTTGGACTACTCTCGACGTTAAAGCTCACTACATAATACTCGGCATCACTATCAGGGTCTATCTGATGATTGATATTTGCAATATGACTCTCGTTGCAATCCATGTTTCCTTCAGATACCAAGACTCCTATATCATCCCGAATCGTGTATTCGTAATTCGGGATTTCGATAATTTCTTGAGAATGTGTAAGCAATCCCAGTGTGATGGAAATAGTATCAGCAATTGTACTATTCATACTATTACAAAGAGGAACTGGAAGTAATACTTGGATATCGAACGAATAGGAATTAGGATCGAGGGGTCTATTGAATATGACTGAATATAGTCCAAGTTCGCATGACTCTGGAAATATCACCTCAGTATATGCCATATAATCCTCATCACACATCAAAGTACCAGATTGATATTCAACTCCATAAGGGTCCGTAATGATAAAGTCTATTGAGGTTGTCTTGACTGGTTGTCCAAAAATATCTCCCACACCAATTGGAAGGTCAATGGTTTCACCTGCTGTTACTAAGTAGGGTGAATCCGTTAAGGAATCAGTTAACCCAACAATTGGCGGACTTTCGGTACAACAATCACTGAGTGCTGCAGTTGGATTTCCAAAGATTACAAATTGATTCGAGGTTGCAGCAACCAAGTGAAGAGTACTGGCTGCTATGTAATAATTTTCACCTCTTTTGTCTTGAGAATATAGATGAGAGTTTATTGAGAAACCATCTACCAGTGAACCTGCAATCGTATTTCCCTGATAGAGTCCATTTAGTACATTCCATTCTAATAGGTCTGAGGGGCCGATGTAAGAATCTAACCAGCATGCTACAACACTTTCAGCTCCGGACTCTAGCATAAAAGCAGGACCATAGCTTGAGCCCAGTTGACATGCATCGAAATATGTAATCAATCCATGTAAATCTGTATTCCCAACTACATCACTGAT
>JAOUFI010000064.1 GCA_029858305.1 Candidatus Thorarchaeota archaeon | reverse complement strand
CTTATTTCAATTCACTATTATATCATAACAACTTAGGATATTTGGCTAATCAAAATGGAAAGAGCACTCAGAACCGATAAAGGAGAAATCCGCTTTTTCTGGAAACTTGTGGTAACTCTCATACTGCTTCTTGCATTAATCGTCGTTAGTAGAATTGCTTTGATATTTGTAGTCCAACAGATCTTCATCTTACAAGGAGTGCCATCTTCTGATGCTCTTCAAAATGCTCAAATCTTTGTAGCTGAATCATTCGAGGGTCAAGCGATTGCGAGTTCATTGGATATTCTCCTGACATTCATACTTGTAGTTGTCTTAGTTACACGTATCGAGAAACGTGAATTCCATCTGATTGATATTGGTTTGAATCTGCAGCGCAATACTCTGCCCTTCGTGGTACTTGGATTCGTTATTGGATGTGGCCTCTTTCTTGGAGCTGTTGTATTTGGAGTACTTCTCAACACAGTAGAATTCCCGGTGCTTCTCAATCTCGACCTGTGGCCATTCTGGAGCACACTAATTGCCTCCATTATTTTCTATATTCTGAACAGTTTTTGGCAGGAGATTGTGTTTCGAGGATACTTGCAGACTCAGGCTGTCAAGGAATATGGCAGGATATTTGGAATTGTATTAATTACGGCGATTTTTGTAGTCTTTCATGGATTAGTTCAAGCCCTAACACCGATCGGAATTCTTTCAGGATTGCTATTGTTTGGTTTCATAGGATTATTGTATGATAAGACCAAATCGCTCTATCTTGTGGGTTCAAGTCATGCAGTTCTCAACTTTCTACCAGTTCTATTCAACATCTCATGGTCTGGATTAGAAACGGTCCTGACATATGGTATTGCACTACTCCTATTGATTTTAGTGATATATCAAGGCGAGCAGAGAAGCTCACTTGTTCCTGAATCATTTTAGTTGTAAGAATCAAATCCCGTATAGCCCGCCATTTTCTTTCGAACGACTTAGTAATCATCCAAACACCTAAAGGCTAGCTTTTTCGCTCCTAGCACATGAGCATCTCAATCAAGAAAGGTCTTAGTTTTGGTTTGACATCAGGGGTTATCACAACACTTGGAATGATTGTTGGTGTAAATGCAAGCACAAACTCCCGTCTAGCGGTGATAGCAGCCATTGTTGCGATTGCTATAGCTGATGCGTTCTCCGATTCAGTTGCAATGCATGTTTCAGAAGAATCTGAAGGCATTCACTTAAAAAAGGACATCTGGGAAGCGACTTTAACCACATTTCTGACCAAATTCATATTTGCGTTGACCTTTGTGATTCCAATCTGGTTCCTGCCTCTCGATATTGCAGTCATAGCAGACATCATCTGGGGTCTATTGATTATGATTGTGTTCAACACCCTTTTGGCTCAATCGCAGGAAGAAAAGGTGCTACGAGTTGTTTTTGAACACCTTGCAATTGCAATTATTGTTATTATCGTAACATACATAGTAGGCTCATTTCTCTCCACAGTTGTTTGAGAAATTGATCTGCAAATCCCGTCTGGCCCGCCATCAGCTCTCTTTCTATTCTACTCGAATCTGCCATGAAGTCGTGAAATATTTTCTTCAGCCTCAACCATTATTCTATCCAATAATTCCTTAACAGTGGGAATATCATTAATCAAGCCTACACCTTGACCACATGCTACCACTCCGAGATCAATATCTCCATTTCTGTACATCTCTTGCGCCTTATCTCCAGAGGCGGCTTGAATGAGCATGAATAGGGGTGATTTTTGTGCCTCCAACTCAAGTACATGTTGCGCCGCCTTATTGTTCCATATCCTGTGTGTATTTCCAACCGAACGCAAGGCCAGAACTGTATCAGTTTCTGCAGCCTTGATAAAAGCCTGTTTGAGATTGTCATGAATGGGACATTCTTTTGTAGCCATCATCCTTGTACCCATAATTACTCCTTCAGCACCCAGTACCAAGGCTGCGGCAACACCTCTGCCATCTGTTATTCCACCTCCGGCGATCACAGGAACATCTAGAGCATCAACAACGGATGGAATCATTACCATCGTTCCTATATCTAGAGTCCCGGTAGCTCCACCATTTTCATATCCGACAACCGTTACAATATCCGCACCCAAGGATGCTCCTTTCTTTGCGTATCTCACTCCAGCACATTTGTGAATCCAAATAGCACCACTGTTCTTGAATTTAGGAACTAAGTTCTCTGGTGCCTTATGACCACTTGTTTCAATGATTTTCACGCCCTCGGCTAATGTAGCATCCACATAATCCTCTAGCTTTTCTTGAGGCATTAAAGCAGGAAACAAATTGATATTGACTGCAAATGGTTGATTTGTTAGAGACTGAGTCTTTCTAATTGCATCACGAAGATCATCAGGAGACTTGTAGTTTGCACTTGCTAATACCGCACATGCACCCGCATTGCTAGATGCCGCGACAAATTCAGGATTGGAAATCCTAGCCATGGTTCCGGATATAATCGGATATTTACATCCAAGCATCTCGGTTACTTTGGTCTTTATCATTTGGGCCACACACGTTCTCTCACCATTGACGAGATTCCCACAGATAAATCTCGTCATCAGATAGAGCGATTGCCGCATAGCTAATCTTTGATGAAAGAAGACTATATTGTCTATCCGTATAACCCTAATAGTTTAGCCATCCTCACATAGTATGTGTAAATTGTAGATTTAGAAACTCCTACCACATCGGCAATCTGACGTTGCGTGACACGGTTGTTTGTTTGAATTGCAGTAATGTAGATTGCACCTGCGATAACATTTCTTGTATTTTTGGCGGTGAAGATATCTTTGGTTCGTTTATCGTCCAAGATAGTCAGGCAAGCCAAATGAGTTACTTCGGGGAGGTTCAGCTCTGTAAGTGCTGACTTCATCATATCAAATTGGAACTCTGTCATGGACGAAGGCTCTCATACTAAGTATATAACATGATGGAAAAAAAACCAGGAGAGGATTTAAGCGAATTTTTAGAAGTATCTATTATGTGGTTATTGGAGTCGACTGCTAGTTGAAACAGAAATTAATAATGGTCGCTTGTCTTACAGTGTTCATCATAATTACTTCGTTTCTCTCGTATTTACCAATGGGTTTGAATGTTCCATCTTTTTGCGAATCCCGAGAGGATTTCAGTCAAAGTGCGTATGATTACATGGAGATTGATACAGCAGAAGATTTCATAGCTAATGGTTGGTCTGGAAATGGTTCTGAATCTAATCCTTTTGTCCTAGAGGACAAAACACTGGGTTCAATTGGAAATTATTTGTACATCCGAATTTTAGATATCGATTATTATTTTGAAATCAGAAATTGCCAGCTGCTGCTGGCAGAAATTACTTTCGTTTCCGTATCGAATGGGAAAATCAATGAGTGCACACTTGTAAACAGCTCAATTTCAATTGACTACAGCTCATACTGTGATATTATCAGGAGCACATTTTCATACAATTTGTATGATATTGGGGAAACCATATGGATGTACGAATCCTCACACTGTGAGATTCTGCAAAACCAATTCAACTATGGACATACAGGTATAGCCATGTATGCATGCAATGACACTATAATCTCTGATAATACCTTCATCGAGTTCACATATGGAGCGATATCTCCTGATCTGGCAAATACCACACTCAGAAACAATATCTTTGAGAACACAGGGATTCGAATCGAGTTCTGGGACACACGAATAGCGAATAATCCTCCTGTTTTGGAGAACAATTCTGTAAATGGCAAAGATATTGGTCTGTTCTATAATATTACTGAAACACAAATTGACGCGGATTTGTATGGTCAGATTATACTCGGTAACTGTACTGAAATTACAATTAGCGGTGGAACTCTTGTAGCCTGTACGACAGGGGTGCAATTTCTAGTATGCGTCAACTGCACAGTTGATGGAACTATCATATCAGACTGCTGGCAAGGAATGTATATCGAAAGATCCCCTCGAACCAGAATTGTTGATTGTCAAGTGAATAATAGTCTAGAGGAGGGAATATTTCTGTCACAAAGCCCATTCTATCGGATTGAGAATTGTACCTTAGAAGACAATCTGAATGGAATTCTCCCTCATATCTACTCAAACAATGGTACTATTGTGAATTGCACTATCCGTGGAAATAGGCTTCCATACCTTGCTATCGATGCTGGTGTGGGGCTCTTTCTATCAAACAATTCAACAGCAATTGGAAATACAATCTCAGAGAACAGTGTTGGATTATACATCTACGGTGGTCATTGTCTCGTGGTACAGAACTCCATTACCTACAATGATTATGGCATTTGTCTAGGTACAGCATATGATGGATATGGTGAAAGATGCTATGCGAATAGAATCTACAGGAATGATATTGGTTGGAACGATCAAGCAAATGCATATGATGGATGCTACTATTATAATGAATGGGATGATGGAGTAGGTGAGGGCAATGGTTGGAGTGATTACTATGGAATTGGCCCCTATCAAATATCCCGCGATAGTATAGATCATTATCCACGACTTATCCCAGAAGGAGGGATTCCACTCTTCTTCATACATCTGAGTATCGGCATACTCTCGAGCATCACTCTAATTGTTCTCCTCATCGTCACACTGAAACGACGAGGTACAATAGGTCTAAGACAAAAGCCAAACACATCTCTCGATTAAATTGAATGGTCACTCAGCCTCAATGAGACTCTTTAAGGATGATTCAATTATTGAATTCCATCTTGCACACCCTTTGATTTTGATATGTGATTATAATCTTGGTTACTGAGTATACAATAGATAGTCAAAGTTGTAGGCAATCATCCTATTTCCTAGAGGTGATGTATTTGAATCTTCATCAAGAAAAACAAGACGCTGAAGAATCACTTCCCATTACTCTCCTTAACGGATTCACCTCACGTGGAATTCCTGTTCCCACATTGTATGCAATACGCTATCTTAGTAGAGAACTAGAATCAGCCCTCGAGACCTTGATTGAAAGCCCACAACTCCAGGAATTTCTAAGCCAAAGAGGCGAAGAGAAAGAAGAGATACATACCGACCTTCTACGAATAATGAAGTTGTTTCAAGAGTTTCTTATGGTGGACACCCGCAGATGAGCTTGTCGCCTTACAATATCTTCCCCATCACCAGCATATTGTGATACTTCTCGTCTATTCCATAATAAGCATCTACTAGCTTTCCTTCGACTTTGAATCCAAACTTCTCATATAGACGCACTGCAGCCTTATTGTCTTCTACCACTTCAAGACTGATTCTATGTAGACCCTTATCTTTGGCTAAATCAAGAAGTTTCATCATCATTATTGTACCCAGTCCCACGCCATGAAACTCTTGATGCAAGTAAATCATCATGCCTCCAATTCCTTTTCCTCTTGGGAGCAGGTTCGTATAGCTTGCCGAGATGCCTACAAACTTCTGATTGTATACTGCTACGAGAGAGAGCCCCCTGTCTGCACCATTCATCCAACGATCTATCTTTGCCTCATCATATGGCGGGCTGCCCCATAATATGACATGGTCTGAGAAGCCATTGACCATATCGAGAAGCAACTTCTTGTCATTGTGTGTTAGAAATCTCACTACCACCTCTCGTCCATCTCTCAGTTTCTCTCTCCATACTTCCATGTGAAGCAATTCATCGTCGAACTTCATTGATTTTTCGGTCTTCATCAGTTCAGAATGTTGAGATCCTAGCTTCTGATACGCCCGACATATGTCGGTGGTCCATGTCTCTCATCATTTGGAATGTCAAAGTGGCAATTGAGCTGCTGTGAATTTGACTCGAAGCGTATTTGGTACTCCGATTAGTAGATGCGAGCGAATTTTAAGAATAATTATTCTTGGAAGATGTAAACTATTTATACCAATTATGGACCACACTTCAATCTCACAATTTCAATGATATTCTTTTGATATCCTCAAAACAGTGAAGTGATCCTCGATGTTCGTGATTCTTAAACAGAATAAGTTCGTTATTTGTGCTTGCGTCATTACAATTGTGCTTGGTGGAATGACCTTTAGCAACTTACCCTCGCCTGGAGTGTCACAAGGATTCCAAGTAATTAATGACACCATTTTCAGCTTTGGAGATTATCCTGCATTGACTCACGAACAAATTGCAATCATCAACTATTTTGATCACCTTATAACAGAACAGGCTCCAAATCAATGGGCCGGTTGGAATGCAGAAAGATACAGCTGGGCTCTTCAGTACATTAACGCATTTTTAGCATATCTCTTTGCTGCTACCTGTGAAACCACTTCTGGGTATAGGACTGCATTCTATGAGGACTTTGCACATGCACAGATTCTTCGAATGAATACCTCTATTGCTGAGTACGGAAACGAGTCAATGGAGTACTCTGAATGGGTTTCTATTCCTGGATTTACTGATTATTACTACCCGAATGCCACTTATCCTGATGCTAATGATGTATACACAGGAGGATTTAGAGGTCCGGCGAATATTATGTGGACTGGCCACTATGCCTTGATGATGGCTCTCTATGAACGAAACTTCAACTTCGGAACAGTAGAAGATGAGCTAACTGGATATATCATCGATTGGAAGAACTCTACAACAACGGACCGTCTTGGAAATCCAAAACCCGGAGGGCTCTGGGGAACAGGTCTTATTCCCTGTGAACCCTATGTCGTATTTGTACAATGTAATAGTATTCCCATCTATACCACAGAGCTCTATGATAATATGTACGGGACTAGTTTTATGGAGAGTGGAATGTGGGACTATGGTATTGATTTCATTGAGGCAAACATCACTGATGAGTATGGTCTCTATACAAACGGATACTTTGTTCAGAAACCCGTTGGTTGGGGGCCAAATTCAGATCTTCTTCCACAACAAATCCCTGGGCAGGCTATCGATCATTCTGTAGGTGGTCCAAGTCTTTCTTCCTATGGAACTGCATGGGCTCTCACCTTTTTGGAATATACCATTCCAGATTCTACTATACCCAAGTACCCAGTATTCCTTGATCTTTATGGACGGGATGTGTCTGGGGATGCAATGTACATGCTGGGGTCATACAAACATCCGAGTTCGTTTGGTGATGTGTTTGGGATTTTGGGTACAGTCTTTACCATGGTTCTTGCTAATCAGAGAGGCGATTTCAGTACAAGGGATCGTCTTCTTAACTTGCTGCAGGGAATGGTCAATAAGGTCTGGTCCGAAGATGGAAGAGAGATGTACTATGATGCATCGTCACTTGATCCATTTATGTCATCAGTCCTCTCAGGATTTTCAGTCTGGTCAACGTTGTCGGTCACAGTACGTGATCTTGCCGATTCACGTCCTACAGAGTTCTGGAATTATCCCTATATCAGCTCCGCAGACGATGATAACATCTGGGTCTATCAAGCAAAGTGGGACCCCATAAAATCCGGTTTCATTCTGAACATCAAGGTCGATAGCACCGCGGAGTTGGCGTTTAGTAACTTCAGTGGTGTTCCGACTGCCTACTCTGGAGGTGTGTCAATCGGAGATTTGACTGCATCTGGAAGTGATTATCTTTTGACATTGCAACCCGGCACATATCAATTGGTTATCATGGAGGGTGACTAAGGATGGTTGAGGCCTCAGCTGGCAATCTTGATGGAAATAGGATCGCAATCGGTAAAAAACTCAGGGTTCAGACTCCCATAATGACTCTTTTGACACTTCTTTTTGGTCTAATTGGTGCTGGGATTTTCGCTTTGATCTATTCAATACCTATGCCTTATACCATGATTTCCCTCTTTAAGTTCGGCCTTTCACCTGCATTGGCTATCATTGCTCTGATTGGAGCAATTCGCGGACCTCTTGCAGGGCTTCTCACAGGGTACTTGGGAATCATTCTGCATGATTTAGTCTTCTATGGTGTTATTGTGAGTCTGACTCTTCAAGCATTAGCCTATGGAATTCTTGGACTAATCGTGGGACTTTCCTCATACGATTTCTCAAAAGGTAGGTCACTAGGTAAGATGTCAGTTCTTTCAACCATTGGTTTAGTCTTCACAGCACTTATTTTGGTAATGATTGGACTAGTGATTGAAAACCAATCAGTACTCGTCGAGCTTGGCTTTGTCT
Source organism: Candidatus Thorarchaeota archaeon (assembly GCA_029858305.1). Classification (GTDB taxonomy): domain Archaea; phylum Asgardarchaeota; class Thorarchaeia; order Thorarchaeales; family Thorarchaeaceae; genus SMTZ1-45. The sequence goes on along the minus strand of JAOUFI010000064.1, from coordinate 4,536 downwards.
TGTTGCCTCTTCTGACCGTAGGACTTCCTTCTGTCATCCTTCTAACCCCTATCTTGGCGAGGCTTTGGTTGGCTATCAGTCAGATGATTCACTTACCGCTCAAAATACGTGAATCTGGCTAGGTTGTAGTTATTTCGACCACGTGTTCCAACGATTCTCAAGCAGACTTATAGCCAGCCTACTCGTCCTGTTGGGACAAACAGTTCTAGGAGGAAAATGTAATTGGTACTCAATCTCTTAGGTCCTGGTCTGGAGCTAGTATGGGATATCATTGCAATGGTTATTTCAATCATCGCTGTGATGCTAGTAGTTCTGGTTAACGGCGCAATTCAGAAGAGTGGAAAACTCTCTTCTGATGTGACACGAAAAATTGTTCATATATTTGCAGCTCCTGTCTTTCTGGTGACTTGGTATTTATACTCTGGTACGCTCTTCAGTCGCTATCTTGCCTTGATTGTACCAGTTCTGTTTGTGCTTCTCTTTGTTGGTATCGGTACGGGAAAAGTCGTGAATGAAGCATTCGTAGGATCAATGTCTAGGTCTGGAGATCCAAAAGAATTGCTAAAAGGAACCCTCTACTATGCTCTCATTATCTGCATAGTCACACTTCTCTGGTTCTATTCTCCAGCTGGAAATCCAACAGCCTTTGTGATTCTCGGGTGTCTTGCGGGTGGAGATGGTTTAGCTGATGTCATTGGGAGGAAATTTGGAGGTGCAAAGAAGTTTGGCATTGGTGGTGCAGAGAAGACTATTGCGGGCTCGATTGGCATGCTAATCGGTTCCTTCTTATTCAGCTACATCTTAATCGCTATCTTCTCGCTAGAATATGCAGCTTTTGACCTTGTTCTGTTGTTCTTGCCCGTACTTGTGATCTCAATAGTCGCAACAATAGTCGAGGCTCTCACACCAAAGAATCTTGATAACTGGACAGTTCCAATTGCTGTAATCGTCGTGATTCTTCTCTTCATCAACTTAATTCCTGCATGGTGGCCATTTGCACTACTAACCATCTAAAAATCAAGGTGGAATTCGAAGAATGGAGAAAGAGCTCACGGTAATCAAGCTGGGTGGGTCCCTTCTCACAGATAAATCAAGACCATACGAGGCGAGGAAGTCCATAATTGCAGCTGTAGCTAAAGAGCTAAAGGACTGCAAAGACGAGGGACTGATTCAGTCCCTTGTCATTATCCATGGAGTTGGTTCATTTGGGCATCCTCCAGTTCTCCAATACAAGCTGTATAAGGGATTCACAGGACCTGAGCAATTCATCCCCCTCTCTAAGACCCAAAGCATTGTCAATGAGTTTCGGTTGATGATAACAAAGGAGTTTCAAGAGGCTGGATTGCCTGTGAACCTTCTTCATCCATCATCGATGCTAGTTGCAGAGAAAATGCGAGTCACTAAGACATCTTTCGAACCATTGAAGGGTTGGATGACTTTAGGGATGATTCCCATCCTTGGAGGGGATCTACTCTATGACAAGACTATGGGTTTTAGTATCGGTAGCGGTGATGAGCTAGCAATAATCTTGGCTCGTGATCTTCGAGCCAAACGTCTGATTTTTGCCATGGATGAGCTCGGAGTTTATGACGAGGATCCGAAGAAGAACCCTCATGCAAAGTTACTGACTGAGATTGACATCAATGACCTTGACAGAGTCATGGAAGGACTTGAACAATTAGGAAAAGTCGATGCAAGTGGAGCGATGAAGGGCAAACTATCATATATCTCAGTCGTTAAAGACCTCATCGAAGATGGTCTCGAAACTACCCTGATATCAATGATGAAGTATGGAAACCTTAAGGCTCTCCTCAAGGGACTAAATGTCAATTGCACTAAAATAGTTAGCAAGTAGAAACCGGTGTGTAGAGAAGACCCCCCATCATCGAGTTATTTTAGTATTAATCATAGATTCATAGATACTGACCAACTTTTTAGTGTGAATCTTGATATCGAACCGTGATTCGACTTTTCTTCTGCCGTTATTGCCCATTATCATTCGAAGATCTTCATTCTGGAGCAAGAAGCGAATACTATCTGAAAGTTCTTTGACATTGTCAGGAGAAACCATCAAACCATCACTGTTCTGCGTGATGATTTCACTTGGGCCATAGACATTAGTCGTAATCACAGGAACCGCACATGCCATAGCCTCAAGAATCGAGAGTCCGAATGGTTCTTCTCTTGATGGATAGATGAAGATTCGACTTTGATTAATAAGATCCGGTACTTTTTCAACTTCTACTACCCCAAGGTATTCTACCATGGTTGACACACTCATTTTGTCAAATTGCTCTAGTACATTCTCTTTCAATGATCCCTCTCCTGTAATCAAAAAGCGTAGATTTGGAAAATCACGTTTTAGTATTGAGAGCATTTCAGGAAAGAGGTCAACAGCCTTCATCTTCTCAAGGCGTCCCATAAATGAAATATCCCATTTCTTCGGTGTCTTTGGTTGTGGGGCAAAGACTGAGAGATTTATCCCGAGGTAGCAAGTACGTACTTGAGTGAATATCCCTTTTTCATGAAGCCCCTTTCGCAATACTTCGGTAACATTATCGCTTACACCTAAAATGAGTTCGAACGGGCATGCTTCAAGAAATTCTTCATAATCAGTCGTCCTCTTCCCATCTGGGAGTATCAATGACTTTGGTCGCCCATGAATAGTTGCAAGAATTGGGATATTTTTCAACCTCCCATCCTGTTCTAGACTCATGAGAACTCTATTGAATACAACATACGTACTGTGTGCATGGATGATGTCTGGTCTGTTTTCTTGTATGATTTCTAAAAGTTGTTCTTTTAGAATCTTGACATTCATTTCAAGATCATCTTTACTGAACATGTCTGCTGCTGCTCGTTCTCGTTCATCATCAGGTAGAGCATAGAACTTCCATTTTTTGGCTTCAAGCAGATTACCAGGAAGATATCGCACTCTGTAGTGGTCATGAATGATATACTCTGGCATATCCTCTCTGGATACTTGAGTGACAACCAGTGACTCGTGCCCTTTTCTTGATAGTTGCTCTGATAAGTAGTGGAGGTATGATTCATAACCTCCAAGACCGGCAGGATTAAGGCTGTCACACAAATGTAGAATCTTCATTAGGATAGCTCCATAGCAAGCAAAGCTAAACGACTGTCTTTCTAATCTATGTAGCTATTAGCATATACTGATTACCGAGGTCTGAAGAATTGCCGAGTCCCAATACTGTCGATTTGCCTGAAAGGTTTCGAGACCGGGATATCTTCAGAGACCACCAGAATAGATTATTTGTCGTACTTGGTTACATCCAGCCATCTGACAGAGTTCTTTCATATCTCAAATACATTCCAGCCGAAGATGGAATGTGGGCAGCTGGAGGGATAAGATACCGCCGCACATTCTGGGGAAGTGTTGATTCGACACTTGAAGGAATGGCGATACTTCCAAAAGACTATATCATTGAGGACAATCATTTCCAGACGCATCTTGTCGAACCTCCTCGTAGTGCGATAATGGAATATTACAGACCCGAGTTGAGACTAAAGGAGATCATGGAAGAACCAACTGATGCTCTGGAAGTATTAAGTAAGACTGCTGCGGAAACTCTGCACGACGCTCTCGGAATTTCCTTTGACAATCTCGGAGTTGCAGGTAGCATTCTATGGAAGGGTCATAGCACAAAACATTCTGACATCAATATGAACATCTATGGCTTTACAAATGCTTGGATTTTATACAACAATTTTGAGAAAGTTGATAGGTTTGATAATCATGCCAGACTTAGAAGTCTTCCAGAGTGGAAGCATGCAATCGGACGTGTGCACAATCGTATTGAAGTCCTTCGACCAACCGATCTTGATGCTCTCTTTTCACGTCGAAAAGCTCTGTGCATTGGAGATAGATGTATAGGAATCACTCCAGTACTATTTCCTGATGAAACACCAATTCATCATGGGTCTGAGTCTTACACTACCCAGACCACCGAACCTGTAACACTTCGTATGACCATCAAGAACGCGGAGTTCAGTATATTTCACCCTGCAATCTATGAAATAAATCCGATAAAACACAACGACTCCTCTATTAATCGAATAATGGTATATGATGGAGCGTTTGGGGGATTGTTTGAAAATGGAGACCAAGTTGAAGTATCAGGAACTCTTCAGAAGGTCACAATGACCAACGAAGATACTCATTTCTACCAAGTCATGGTCGGTACTAAGAACGGGTCGGGAAAAGAGTATATTCGCTTTCTCTAAGAATCGCTATCGCAACTATCATAGGCATCTTAGTACGCTCAGAATACAATGTCCTCAGAGAAACACTATGTCAGCGTTCCGGTTCAGCATGGAGAGAGAACTAGGAAGGTATTATCAGATTTTGACCTGCTTGACAGCGAGTATAAAATCATCTCAGAAGATGGAATACTCTACCTCCCAACTGTCACAGAAGTTTCTCTCAATCAAATTAAGCTACACCTCACTGACACTCCTTTGAAAATCGGAAAGAGATATTTTGAGAATAACATCAAAGGACCACGCACACTGACT
>JAOUFI010000063.1 GCA_029858305.1 Candidatus Thorarchaeota archaeon | reverse complement strand
CTATGCAGGGTACATTTCCAACGATAACCTGACGGTTCGGGTTTCCGACTTCCTCAACGACCCTGATGACTCGCTCATCTACTTCGAGGTAGAAGCCCAGGACTATGGAGCCTGTTACCTATTTGCATTCTACCTGGCAGAACAATATGGTGAGCAGTTCCTGAGGGATCTTGTCCAGCATGAGGGTGATGGTGCTCAGGGACTGGAGACTGCCCTTGAAGGAGCAGGACACAACATCTCTTTCAATGACCTGTATCTTGACTGGATGACTGCTCTGACCATTGACGAACAGGGCTTTTCAGAAGACCGCTATTGCCTTCAGGACATGAACGCAACCATCCAAGACTATACCATCATTGGCTCCTTGCCCTACCAGGACGACAGCCTTACGCTCTATTGCTATGGTTCAAAGGTCTACCGAATCACCTCACCTTCTGACCACTTCACTGTGGAGATGAGCCAGCCAGCTGAAGATGTTGCTGGTCTATCCGTCGCGTACAGAGATTCAACAGGCTGGCATGTTCAGCAGACACATGAGGAGGGAAGGGCGATTCTGAGTGTGAGCGGGGAGTCGATAACTATTGCACACGTAATCACGAGCTATATGTTTCCTGAGGTTCCTGGCGGTGACATCGACTTCGGTGCAGGTCCCCGCGAAACTGTGCAGCTCCTAATACATGAAACGAATGTAACAACAACTGACAATGACCCGATGTTGCCCTTCGTAATCGAAAGCACATCAGTCGCTGCCATAATCATCGTATTTTTTCTTATTCTGAAGCGAAGAGGAGGAAATAGAATGTCACTTTGATGAGTGAACATATTGCTTTCTATTATTTTTCATCGATATAGCAAAATTCTTTACTAAGTAGTTGAACAATAATGAACCGAATCCTTGGGAGAGGAAGTGTATGAAGAGGAATTCGGTCATAGCTTTTCTGATTGCTCTAGTTCTAGTTCTCTCAGTCGGAGTCATTGCTGTTTCAGCAGCGAAGCCTCCAAGAACCGCACTAGACGTGATGATAACTAGCCCAGACGATGGGCTAGTTGTTGAGAGTGGTGGGTCCTTTGATGTTAGCAGTATTGTCACTGCGCTGAAGGGCGATGCTGGACTCGTAGCCACATATGTCCAATATGCAGTGGGTGAAGATTCAACAGCCTTCATAGACCTGGGTGGATCTGATACTTCTGTTCTGCACATAATAAGTGGGGATCAACCTCAGTCCCAGTCATTGCTTAAAGATCAGTTTTACACAGTCAGTTGGACTCTTACCGGTCCCGCAGGAACATACGAGATACGAATCAGAAGCGAGGGAGAATTAGCAAAGTCTGACGCATCCACATCGGTAACTGTCAGAATCCTACCTGCTCCGCTGCCTGAGGGAATGATAGTGGCATCCTCGGAGGAAATGGACCCGACAATTGGCTATGGAGTGGCAATAGGTAGTTTTGAGAGTACGTACAGTGCGGATGGCATGTACGAGATACTCAGTGAAGGCAAGAATGCATGGGAAACTAAGAAGCCCACCGATGATACCACAGAGCTGGGATGGATCTTCACCTTTGACCTTCCCACACCACGTACACCAGCCACCTTCTACTTCTATGGCTATGCAGAGTTCCCCGATGGCGACAGTGATACGGCCTTCTTGATTCAAGAGGAGTCCGGAACCACTTGGAACACTATCCTCGAGATTAACTATGCAGGCTTCAATAAATTGTGCTCTACAACACTCAGTGATGAAACAAGCGCTGTCATCAGGCTGAGGATTATTGATAACGACCGCACTGTAGGGAACAAGGAGATCTCCTCACTACACATCGACCAGGCATTTATTGGTGTGGATGGCTATCAATCACCAACAAGCGGGATTGAGATACTAACGATGCCATATACCTGTCATCGATTCCAAGCTTGGGAGAACTTCGGAAATGACTGGTATCATGATGCTGACATTGCCATTTCGGGAGCTGCTGCTACTGACATTGAGATAGTTGATTTGGACTTAGATGGAAGGAATGAGTTCGTTGTGGCGGAGCTAATCAGTGAAACGTACGGAGTCGGAGTGGTAGAAATCTTTGACCTCGATTATGGTACATCGCCTATTCAAACACTTCCCGTTCCCGTTGAGCTCTCCAATGCAGTCATGTCACTTGCAGTTGGCAATTTCGATGACGATGATGACTTGGAGATTGTTGGTGGTACCGCAGGGTATGGAGGAGCTGTATTTTGGGATGTGGTGGATGGATTGTATCAAGTGGCCTTAATATTGAAAGATGCAACGAACCTTGACCTAGTCGCAGCTGGTAACCTAGACGGGGACGAGGAGCTTGAGGTCGTTTTCGCCAATGGTTGGGATTTAGTGCTCTGCGAGGTCATTGTATATGACTATGATTCGACCGTGGGTACATGGGTCAATACTGCAAACTACTCCAGTTTCATCCTTCCAGAAGATGGGTATATGTGGTTCACAGCTCTGGAGATAAACGACATCAATGGAGATGGGCTCGGGGAAATCTACGTAATGGGGAAGGATAATCCATTCCACATCCTGACTTACACAGGCAGTGCATTAGTAGACTTCTGGACTGCACCTGATGTGGTAATCTATGCCGATGTTGGCTTTAGCTTCGTAATAGGTGATCTGACCAACGATGGGAATCTGGATCTTGTATTCTATACTCCATTCTTGCCCGTGAGCCCAGGCTTTCTGGTCTTTGAATATGATGCCATAAACGGATTTACTAACACCTATAATTTCAGCAATCCTGGAATGGTCAACATCTTTGGCGAACAGATGGCTATTGGGGATGTTGATGGTGACCTCATGAATGAACTCGTAGTTTCGGGAGGTCCTGGAGGTGTCTTTTCAGAAGGGAAGCTGTACATCTTCAGGTATGACACCCTCATCTTCATGGCTGACCTGAATGCCAACGAGTCCAATTGCGTGGTCATTGGCGACTACGATAACGACGCATGATGTGACAATACTAAAATCAGAAGGGGGCGAGAGCCCTCTTCTTTCAAATCTTTAGTGATGACTATCATGATAGAATATCCTAGTACTGCTTGCTTGATGTAGCCTTGCTACGAACCTCTGCCTTTTATGCAATTTCTGAACCTGCACTGATATGAAGCTTCGAGTTCTTCAGGTGTTTTCATTTGCCCTGCTCCTTCTTCTCACTCAGGGCTATTTTGTCTATGCTGAAAGCACTGCCATCTCACCTAACATAATCTCCTACTTTCCTGATGATGAATGGACCGCGACAACCCCTGAGGAGCAGGGGATGACCTCCTCCATACTGGATGAGATGATGCAGTTCATCGACGACTCTGATGCTCCCATCCAAGGCCTTGTAGTCACGCGAAATGGCTACATAGTCAAGGAGCAGTACTGGAACTATAACACCGAGAACTCGACCCACCACATCTTCTCCTGTACAAAGAGCTTTACCAGTACACTCATTGGCATCGCTATCAAGGAGGGCTTTATCGACAATGTCAGCCAACGGGTGCTCGACTTTTTCCCGGAGATGACCATTGAGAACATGGACTCCCGCAAGGGCAACATGACCCTTGAGCATGTCCTGACTATGACAACCGGGCTCGACTGGAACGAGTGGAATATCAGCTATACTCATCCGGACAATATGTACAACCAGATGTTCAGCAGTCCCAATCCAGTCCAGTTCTTCCTCAATCTACCCACTGCATACGACCCGGGCACACACTGGGTCTACACCACAGGGGCATCCCACCTTCTCTCTGCCATCATCCAGCAGGTCACAAATATGACTACACGAGACTTTGCAGAGGAGTATCTCTTTGAGCCTCTGAACATGACAATTGGCGGATGGAACAATGACGCTCAGGGCATCAATAATGGAGGCACGCAGCTCTATGTCACAGTTCGCACTATGGCGAAGCTTGGTCTCCTCTGTCTGAACAATGGGACTTGGGATGGAAATAAGATACTGACCGAAGAGTATGTCACTCAAGCATCCACCTCCCATGTTTACGCTCAGCCTGACTTCAACTACGGGTATCAATGGTGGATTGACCCGACCCATGACCTCTATAGTGCAAGGGGTAGTGAGGGGCAGTACGTCTTCGTGTCCCCCGAGTACAATGTAGTAGTGGCAATCACTGCTCGTGCTGATGAGGCTGGTGAGGACATCAGTGAGACAATCCTTACATACATCCAGCAATCGCTTACAGATGGGTTTGGAGGCCGCTTGGAGATTCTGCAGATTGTGGCTGTGGCAGCCATAGTTCTCTGTGTCGCCGTAGTTGCTGTTCTCTACAAGTACAGGTCCTAAGACCATGATACCCTGAACCTTAATCCGCTGACGATTCTAGTCGCCGAGTTCCAACTATTGTGTGTGTTTTCCAAAGAAGTCTTTGATTGGGATAAGAATTGCCAGTAGCAAGATCCCCAGTATCTGGGATTTCTCTTCCTCTTCTCAGGATACGCTTTTGCTCTTGGCAATGTAATCGTGATGCTCGTCACTGCTACGCCGCTCTTTACAGTCTTTGGGAGTCGCATCATCCTAGAGGAGAAAATCCTCCTTGATACCTTTGGTGATGATAACGAGGAGTACATGAGTTGCACATGGCGACTTTTGCCATACATCTACTGAAAGGTCCTAGGAAGAATCAAAGATTCCTGTTCGGTTATCTTCGTTCTAGCCTGCTTCGAACGATGATGGCAATTATAATAATAGCAATTGTAAAGCCACCTATCGCTGCGATCGAGATAATGAGTGTATCTCCAGTAAGTTCAGTTGTCACGCCTGTGGTCGTTGTAGTGGTTGCAGATGGTCCATTATAGACATGAGGATTTGTCCCGCCATAATATTCGTAGAGATTTGATATGTCGTCGCCATCAGGATCAAAGCCTGCATCATTATAGAGTGGATTGAGATAGTTCTGCACTTCCCAGAGATCAGGCATCTGATCTCCATCCGAGTCTTCGCTTGCGGGATTCAATCCGAGGAGGAACTCCTCAAGATTTGAGAGACCATCACCATCATGGTCACCCGCTGTGTCATTTGCAAGAGGATTCAGTCCGTACATCACTTCCCATGCGTCAGGGAGTGAGTCCATGTCTGAATCAGGAGAGTATGGATCAAGACCGTTTGCAATCTCCCAGGAGTCAGGTAGTGTATCAGAGTCTGAGTCAATCTCTCCTAGTGGGTAGATATCACAGGAGCCTGAACCTCCATCTACATAATATGGTCCCATACCATCCCAGTCTGACCAGTAGTTCCCCTCCGCCGCTATCGGATCGTACCAGAGGTTCACAAAGGGGAGGGAATCATACGCCTGAACGCCACTTCCGTTGTTATTCACAAACATATTGTGATGAATTGATACGTTTGTGCAGAATTGGAGGTATGCGCCATAGTCATTATTCAGAGCAATGACGTTGTGTAATATACGAGAGTGTCCACAAGTCGCCCTAATTCCATCACCGCCATTTTCTGTCATTGTGTTCCAGTTGACCTCAAAGCCGTATCCCCCTGAGATATGAAGCCCATGTGCTTCATTTTCGACAAGTTGATTTAACGCAATGGTGCAAGTCCAAGAAGCCATTAAAGATACACCCGAAAACCTGTTCCTCCTGCAATTATTGTCATGTATCAAGATTTCATAACTATCCCAGATGTCAATGCCCCCAGCATTATTGGAGCTGCATGTGTTGTTCACAATACTTAGCCCTGACGATGTTTCAACAAATAAACCACTGCTGCCACTGAATTCACATATGTTGCTGGAGATATAGACGTCTTGTGAAGTAAGGAACCGAAATCCAAAGGCGTGATTATTGGCAAGGGTATTTCCCTTGATTAGTCCATGTTGCGAAAATAGGAAATCAATACCATTGCAGCAGTTGCTACATCGATTATCAATTAGTGTTGTTTCTTCCGCATCGATAATCCAGATTCCAGAGCCGGATGCTCCGTCACAATTCACATTCTGAACAAGAGTGAAATTTGAAGCGATGATGCTTATGCCTAGCTGCTTTGCATGGCTGCAGTCTGAGTTGATGATTCTACAGTTATTACTGAGAGTGATACCTACACCAATGACAGTATGTGAGCAGTCCAGAGAGCTGAGCACAACGTTGCTGCAATTGGCAAGAAAGACCTGTCCGTGCGGGCTTGAGACTATGACATCTTGGATAGAGTGATAGAACTTCAACGATTTGCCATTGACAAGGTTGTTGGCGAAGTTCTCGGAATATTTGATGTAATCTGGCAGTGAAGTGCTTTGGCAAGATACGCCATCTTCTGTGAATGTGTTGTCAGAAGCGCTCACATTCCACCCCGGATTGAGTAACAGACCATAATCTGTGCTGTTTACAAATCTGTTCTTCTGAAGAGATGCTACACCCCAAGTTCCAACTAGCTCAATCCCTCTTTTGTTCTCCACGAAGTCACAATCTAATACATCAACAGTGCAATGGATGAGCTGGAGAGCATACATAGAGTTCCCTGTCATTGATACATTCTCAACATTGATGCTGTCCGAATAGTAGACATAGACTCCGCTATCGTCGTTATAGTCAAGATAGCTGTCGCGAATTTCGCAGTCCACGCACCAACGAAGAAAGAGTCCTGATTCGCAATAGCTGAGATTCTGATCTGCAAGTTTGACTCCAGTACAGTTTATCAGAACAGCTTGTCCAATCCCTCCATTAAAGATCGTTCCAACATCATTGATTAAGAGCAAAAGAGGGAGTCCATTGACAACGTTGTTGCTCTCGTTGATGGACTCATAACCTGCAACATTGTCGAATTGGAAAAAGAATCCATCCTCATTCAGAGTGTTGTTTTCTAGAAGCACATCGGTTGCATAGTAGACTTTTATTCCATGGGCATTATCCCAGAGGGTGTTGTTTGCTACAATCGACGATGGGGAGGATGTCCATATGCCCCACTCATCATTTTCGAAGGCGGTATTGTTGAAGACCGTACAGTTATTTGAAGAGGTCATCATCAATCCATCGTAACAGTCTTGGACTGAACAGCCCCTCACCACAGTTTCCGGCGAGGATGACACTTCAATGCCCACAAACCACAACTCACAGTGAACACGTTCAATCACTGCTGTACCGCTTGCTACAGTATAAATCAGTACGCCGCGATATGCATCATTCATGGCTCCTCGTACCCAGCAATCACGGAGAATGAAGTGCTTGGTCGTGAATCCGATATATATTCCATAGGAATCAGCGCTTGTTGTAACGTTCCAGCCCTCTAAGATGTAGGGTGTGGCAGGATCCCCTGTTCCTGATACAGCAAAGGATGCCAGTGCTGTATCGTTGTTTATCACAACTGGATTATGCTGAACGTAACTTGCGATAGTGGTCTCACGATTAGTACTCTCTTTGCTCTGTGCAAGGTTCGTCGAAACCGGATGCAACACAGAGAAGGAACCAAATAAAAGAATCAGACCTAGTATGAGTGCGAAAATGGTTTTTCCACGCGACAATGGCCTTCCTCCGATTCGCCTATCGCCAACTAGATGTAGCACTGACCAATAAGCACTTCGGAGAAGTTCAACACTTCGTTATATTATACAAGCGACACCAACTTATCGATGAAATCTCAGTGAGACTTATCTATAAGCCGCTTCTGGTTGCTTTGAGGCCACATTTATGGAATCGATATTGATCAGTGTTGACCCTGAGAGGATATACAAACATATCCTGAGAACCGAAGGCGAGAAACATCCTCTCTACAGCCTTGACCGGATGGAGGCTTGTGCGGACTACATCCTTGCTGAGTTCGAGTCCTACGGCCTAAACACTAATGTCCACGAGTTCAAAGTCGAGGGATTCGGCTATACTTTTCGCAACATCGAGGCTAGCACAAATGGTGAAGGACCTGAACTCCTCATAGTATCGCACTATGACACGGTCAGACATGCTCCTGGAGCCAATGACAATGGGTCTGCAGTATCTGTGATGCTTGAAGCTGCCCGGGTTCTGTCAATGAGCGAGCCCTCTGGAACTGTCCGTTTCATCAGTTTCAATCTCGAGGAACTCAACCCCTCGAGAGCACAGCAGATGGCCGAACTCGCTCTTGAACATGGTATCCGTGATGAAAATGGAAGATACACATCTTGGCACACCTCTCAGAAGATGGAGCGGTTTTCATTACTTCATTCCAAGTTCATCGCAGAGTCAAAGACCTATGCGGAGGCTGCTGCAAAGGCAATTACAGAGATGGGTGATGAACTCTCCTCTACAGAGCGGAAGTATCTGGAGGAAATTCAGACTCTCCTCAATGGAATCAGTCTTACAAATTGGCCTGGAAAGACGAGCCTGATGGGGAGCAGTACCTGGGTGAGAGATGCCCTGCAACGCGGACAATCTGTGAAGGGAGTTCTATGTCTGGAAACCATGGGGTACACATCTAACAAGAAGAACTCACAGCACTTTCCAGAGGGCTTGGACCCCAGTATGTTCAAGATCTATGGGACCGAATCCGATCTCAAGACTGGTGATTTTCTCGCTATTGTCGGTGATTGTAACTCGGAAATCCTTGCGAAGACCCTTTGCGAGCAGTTTCGGAGGGAGTCAGTCCAGCTACCCTATGCTTGTCTGCAGGAAGCCTTCACCTATGAACAAGCTGCCCATATCATGTATGACATTCTGCGTTCTGACCACGCTCCATTCTGGAGAGAGAATATCCCAGCTCTTATGCTGACCGACACTGCCAACTTTCGCTATCCCTTCTACCACACTCCTGCAGATACAATAGACAAACTTGACTTTGACTTCCTAGCAAAGATCTGCAAGGCTGTCGTGGCTACAGCTCTCACACTCTAAATGGAACAGATGCGGTCTTTATACACACTTCCATACCATATTGCAGTGGAGTTAATAGGGAAAATTGGATTTAGGTCTCGATGACAGAAGGTTCGAACGATAAAAAAGCATTCAACAATCTCGTACCCAAGGAATGGACAAAGCTCAGTAGGAGTGTGTGGACTTCAAAGGAAGTCAGTTCTGCCCGTGAGAAACATCATCTGGAACACGGTGCTACTTTCTCAACAGCTCTTGCTGAACGAGCGATAAGGATGTACACCGCTCCCGGAGACCTCGTACTTGATCCATTCCTTGGTATAGGTACAACTGTCATCACCGCAAGAAACCTCGGTAGGAGAGGTGTTGGCGTTGAGCTCTACAAGAAGTTTGTAGACATGGCGATGGAAATCCTCAGGCAAGAATCAACAAGTGACGCATTGGAACAGAGGGTCATTTGCGGGGACTCAAGGAATGTGCTGAAATGGGTCGAACCTGAGAGTGTGCAGCTGGTCTTCACCTCCCCGCCATATGCAAACTTCATTCACCGGTCTGTAAAAGACAGAAAGAAGACCCACAAAAAATCAAGACTTGTACTCGATAACAAATCAGTTGTCAAGCCCTATGGTGACAGACCGGAGGACTTCGGCAATCTGGTTTACGAGGACTTTCTCACACAGATTAAAGACCTGATGGTGGACCTCTTGAGGGTGACAATACCTAGTGGTTATAACATCTGGGTGGTTAAGGACTGCAGAGACACTGAGAACGGAGTTCCCCTTGTTGATGTCCATTCGGATATTGCCCGAATGGGGAAAGAGGTTGGATTCCTTTATCATGACCTCATAATTTGGGATCAGAACGACCAGAGAAGCCTCGTGCTTCTGGGCTACCCCTCCGTCTTCTACGTGAATGTGAATCACACTTTTCTTGTGGTACTCAGAAAACCTCCGAATGAAAAAGGGAAATGATTATGGTCACCTTAGATAAAGAGCAGATTCACCAAATCATCCACGAACCTGGTGATACAAACTATCTCACCCATAATTTTCATCCTTACTCTGCCAAGTTTATCCCACAGCTTCCTACTTACCTGATTCGTTCTTTGAGTTCACAATATGAGATGATTCTTGATCCTTTTTGTGGGAGTGGAACAACCCTCGTTGAGGCAAAGCTTCTGGGACGAAGATCGATTGGTGTTGATATCCATCCCCTAGGTGCATTTATGTCGAGGGTTAAGTCGACCAAGATTGATAGTGCCCATCTGTCTGCTGCTGCGCCTCTCCTTAGTCGTATCAAGAGAAGAATCGAGAGTCATGTCGAGCATCATAGTGAAACTGGTTTTTCTTACCCAATACCTGATTTCAAAAATAGAGACCACTGGTTCCAACCTCATGTCCTTCAGGAGCTCTCCATAATCAAGTCATCAATTATGAACGAAGACTTGTCTCCTGAGTTTCGGGACTTCCTGCTACTCGGATTCTCAAGTATCATCGTCTATGTGTCAAACCAAGAGAGCGAAACCCGTTATTCATCATATAAGAAACGCATCCCGCCACTTCATACATTCCAGACCTACAGAAAGAAGATTTCGGATATGGTTAGGAGAATGCGTGAGTTCAATCAGGTGGCAAGTGACTGTGAGGTGGTTTCTTACAATGCTGATGTGCGAAAGCTGAATTTTCTGGAGGATAATACTATTGATGCAATTGTGACCTCACCACCTTATCCTAACACCTACGACTATTATCTCTATCATAAACAACGTATGAACTGGCTGGACATGGAGTGGGAGTTCCTGAAGGAGGTTGAGATCGGGTCGCGCCTCAAGCATTCAAGCCTGGGTGTAGGCATCGACTCATACATGCAGGATATGCAAAAGGGATTCGAGCACTTCAGAAGAGTCTTGAAACCTGATAGGCATCTTGCTATTATCATTGGGGACTCGATCATTCAGGATGATCTCTACAAAGGCGATGATATGGTTTCGAAGCTCTCTGAGAGTGTTGGATTCAAAATACTAGACCATATTGACTACGACCTGGGATTGGCCAGTAGGAGTTTCAATCGCGCATTCAGAAGTACTGACAAGAAAGAGCATATCATCCTCGTACAGAACCTCAAGTAGTTCCATGATTTAGCTACATTTTATTACTCAGTGGACTCTAACACAGCTCGGTCAGCAGGCATGAAGACTGAGAATCTCATTATCACAGCAACCACTGCAAACTCTTGGATTTATCCCGATGTGAAGAACTGGGCTCTCTCCACAGATGCATTGATTGATGATGTTGTACAATGTGCTGAAGCTGGTGCTGCAATCGCCCATGTACATCTACCCATAGGTGAGGAGTCTGAGACCGTGAAGCGAATTCGGGAGAGGACTGATGTCATCATTCAGGCTGGCATGTCGAGCTATCCTATTGAGGAGAGGACGGCCATGTTCGATGCTCGACCGGACATGCTCAGTATCATCCTCAACCATCATGATGAGTACTTCACAGACCTAAAAGTCAACCAACTTCATCCTATAGAGGAGCTCGAAGCCTATTGCGTGAAGTGTCGCAAGTTGAAGATTGTACCTGAGTGGGAGGTGTGGCACATGGGATCCTACTGGAATCTCGGATATTTGATTAAGAAGAAACTGGTTGACCCTCCACACATCTTGACACTTTTCTTTGGATGGCCCGGTGGTACTTGGTCTCCTCCAACAATCGATGAATACATGCATCGTGTGAGGTACATGCCAGAGAACTGCGTCTATGCGGTCAGCATAATGGGTTCAGAGCAATCAGCTATTGCACTGGCCTCGATTCAGAACGGTGGTAATGTACGGGTGGGGACGGAAGACTACCCCTTCATCAAGCCTGACGTGCCTGCAAAGAATAATGCTGAAATTGTTACTCGGATAAGGAATCTTGCCAAAGAGGTCGGACGTTCAGTTGCAGATCCATCGGAAGCCCGGAAGATACTTGGTCTGTAGCAAGCAATCATGGAGGATTTTGACATGAAATTAAAGAGAAAGGTCGCCATAGTGACTGGAGCTGGTGCTGGAATTGGAGAGGCTACTGCTCGGCTGTTTACTGCAGAAGGAGCACGTGTGGTCTGTAATTCCATTACCGACTCTGCTATGCGAGTTGTTGAGAGTATCAGTAACGAGGGAGGAGAAGCGACCTTCGTACAGGGTGATGTTTCAGAGGCGCAAGACGCTCAACGGATTATTGAGACCACAGTTGATACTTACGGAGACCTCGACATTCTAGTCAACAACGCTGGAATCGTTTTACCAGGTCGTGTGGATGAGATGAGTCTGGAGGGTTGGGACCGAACAATGGCTGTGAACGTGAGGAGCGTCTATCTCCTATCGAAATACGCAGTCCCACATCTTAGAAAGACACGAGGCGTCATCATCAATACCTCTTCTGTCCTTGCATTGAAAGGTGTGAAGAACCGCGCTGCGTATAGTGCATCCAAGGGCGCAGTCGTTTCCCTGACAAAGGCTATGGCTGCAGACTATATGGAGGATGGAATCAGAGTGAACTGCATTTGTCCTGGAACTATTGATACACCATCGCTTGCATATCGGCTCTCACAATTCCCGGACCCTGAAGAAGCTAGAAAGCAGTTCATTGCGCGGCAGCCAATGGGAAGACTAGGAACCTCAGAAGAGATAGCAGAGGGAATATTGTATCTTACCCTTGCAGAGTTTGCCACGGGTATTAGTCTCTCAGTGGATGGAGGTATGACCATCTAAGCCTAATTTGAACTACTAGATGCGTTCAAGAAATTCGATGGTACGGGTGAACAACTCGCCCTTGTACTTGTCTTCGTTCATCATT
>JAOUFI010000171.1 GCA_029858305.1 Candidatus Thorarchaeota archaeon | reverse complement strand
AGGAAGATAATGTTGTTTTTCGACCTCTGTCTATCAGAAGGGATAAATGAGCTTGCTAGTTTGATATCATGGTCTAATTCTTAAAATAAAGAGGAGAGAAAAAATGGAAAGATCATGGTACAAGCATTATGTTCACGGTACTCCTAAAGAGATAAAGATTCCCGATGGTCCTTTATGGAAAGGTCTTGATGATGCGGTCAAGAACTATCCTGATAACATCGCACTCTTTTTTGAAGGAGTCAAAATCACTTATCGCGAACTTGGCGAACTTGTTGATAAAGCAGCAAATGGTTTTGCGAAACTAGGAGTGAAGAAGGGTGATACAGTAGCAATCATGCTCATTAACTGTCCCCAGTTTGTAATCTCATATTTTGGAGCTTTGAAGTGTGGCGCAATAGTCACTCCAGTAAATCCTTTGGCGATGCCTAAGGAGTTGAGAATATACTTGCAGGACACAAAGGCGAAAGTCATAGTTGTTCTCAATTTCTTCTATGCTGTTGTTGAAGCTGTACGCGATGAATCAAGCCTTGAGAAAGTCATTATTGCTGCCGGTTGGGACATGATGTCAAAGATTAAGCAGATACTTGCACCCAAGACTGTTTATAAAAAAGAAATGAAACATGTCCCTCAATTCCGAGAGGGGGACATTCTGTGGAATGATTTCATAGCTAATTCAGTTCCAGAACCTCCAGCTGTCAAGGTAGACCCAGCAAAGGATATTGCGGTCTATCAATTTACAGGTGGAACGACAGGAATTCCAAAAGCAGCAATGCTCACTCACAACAATCTAAAGGCAAACTGCGAACAGTGTGGAGCTTGGATGGAATGGTTAGCAGAACGTGGAAAGGAGTCGTTTGTAGCGGCATTGCCACTTCAGCACATTTTCGGGCAAACCATATCCATGAATCTTGCTATATCATGGGGGAGCACGATAGTATTAGTTCCAAATGCAAGAGACATCAAGCATCTGCTTGAACTAATTGACAAACAGAAACCAACATTCTTCCCAATTGTATCAACTATGGCAATAGCTATCTACAGTCATCCTGACGCGAAGAAATTCGATCTCACATCATTGAAACTCTCAATTGCTGGTGCTATGGCTCTACCGCCTGAAGTCACTCGCAGGTTCGAAGAAGCAACTGATTCTATGATTCTTGAAGGGTACGGTCTTAGTGAGGCGAGTCCAGTAACTCACGCAAACCCACTAGATAAGAGTCAAAGAAAGATTGGATCAATCGGATTACCATTCCCAAGCACAGATTGCAAGATTGTAGATTTAGACAATCGATCGAAGGAAATGCCCGTTGGAGAGGTCGGAGAGCTTGCTGTCAAAGGCCCGCAGGTTATGCTAGGCTATCACAATCGTCCTGATGAAACTAAAGATGTCCTCTCAAAGGATGGATGGCTTTACACTGGGGACATAGCAAGAATTGATGAGGAAGGGTGGACATACATCGTTGATCGTAAAAAGGATCTAATCAACGCTAGCGGCTATAAGGTCTGGCCAAACGAGGTGGAAGAAGTCCTTTTCGAACACCCGAAAATCAAAGAAGCAGCAGTTATAGGCATTCCTGATGAAACAAGAGGGGAAACTGTGAAAGCCTTTGTAGTACTTGAACCCGGACAAACTGCAACAGTTGACGAAATTAGGGCATTCTGCAAAGAAAAAATGTCCGTTTACAAAGTACCCACTCACATTGATTTTGTCGAGTCATTGCCAAAAACACAAGTAGGCAAGATTCTACGTAGAGAACTTCGGGAAACTGGAAAGAAGTAAGACAATGAACCGGAAGGTGTTTGATACGCTTCCGGTTTCCATTTATTTTTCAATTAATCACGTGGATGAAAAGAATCAGTTTCTAAATTTTCTATGAGTGATTGAACCTCAGGTCTTCCAAGCAGTTTACGTCGGGTTTCTGACATGTTGTTGATAACACATGCAATACCAACGACGGATGCTCCAGCACTCTCCACGAATTTCTTAACAGCGAGCACAGTTGTCCCTTGTATCAACCAATCATCTACGATTATGACTCGGTCACCAGGATCAATGGATTCAGAAACAATGGCTAGTTTTCTATCTGCAAAACGGCTGAATGGGAATATCTCAACCTGTCTATCGTATCCATCAGGTAAATAGTAGATGGAACGTGCAGGAACAATGCCACAGCCCATGTAGTAAGCAATTGCACTGCCTAAGGCAACGCCACGTTGTTCAATGCCAATTACCTTGTTTGGTTTTACTTCTAGAAGGGGTTTTGCTAGTGTCACAACTGCTTCATGGAACACATCAGGATGTTCGAGAAGCCGACTAATATCACAAACTGCCTTTCCTGGGTCTGGCCAATCCTTGATTACTTCAACGTACTCTCTAAAATCCATATAGCAATCACTCCTTCAAAGCAGTGCTATCTCCAAGTAAGACTTAATCCTTTCGTTGGTAATGAGAATTATGATTTATTGGACACTAAACACGAAACAGTTAATTTGCGAACACAAATATCATGTGCAGGAGTCTTGTTTCCTTGATAATACCTGGGACAACGATATCAGTCACACTAATGCCAACTTACGTTGAGGTAAGAGACAAAGGCATCGTGAAAAAAAAGATCCTTCTAAAGGCAAAGTCATATGATGACATATCATTGGAACTTCAGAAGTATTTTAGATATTTGGGAAAGCGACTCGCTCCGGGAGTATTAGAAGAAGTCTTAGATAGAATAGGTCTCCCGAGAGCCAAGCGTGTCATTGCAGAACCTGAACCAGAACCTGTCGTTGAGGAACCAATAACAAAAGATGATTTCGAGCCTGAAATCATTTCGGAACCGCCTCAAGAGCTAGAAACGCCTCCTAAAAAGAAAGGGAAAAAGAAGAAGGAAGTAAAGAAAGAGAAAGCAGCAGCAACCTTTGTACAAAGCGCAGGTATAAGCGCTGATGAGAAAGGTGTTATATCAGCAGATGATTTTGATGATATCGCAGGTGCTCTTGAGGCTGTTGAAGCTTTGAGTGACTCT
>JAOUFI010000170.1 GCA_029858305.1 Candidatus Thorarchaeota archaeon | reverse complement strand
TGGAGTCGATCAAATGGACCAGCAAAGATGGAACAGAGATCGAAGGCATTCTCAGAAAGCCTTCAGACTTTAATCCATCAAAGAAATATCCCCTCATTATATTTCCCCATGGAGGTCCAAGAGGATGTTCCGTTCTCTCTCGACTGTCGAATGATTATATGAGACCGGTACATTCCCTATGTGCCAGAGGAATTCTGATTCTGGAACCAAACTATAGAGGGAGCCTGGGTAAAGGGCGCGAGTTCATGGAGTTGAACCATGACAATCTTGGTGTCGGAGATATGTGGGACATCGAATCAGGTATCGACTATCTGGTGGATCAGGGGTATGTTGACGAAGCAAAAATTGGCAGCATGGGTGGAAGCCAAGGCGGGTATCTGAGTGCGTTCATAGGAATGCATACAGACCGTTGTGCAGCAGTATCTGTAAATGCAGGTGTCAGTAGTTGGTATTTGTACTATATCAGCTCTGACATGCGACATTCGATTCATCTTGAAGGAACACCATTTGATGAAGAGTCTCGAGAAGCCTATCGCAAGAGTGCTCCGATTTCTGCTATTCATAGAGCAAAGACTCCTATGCTGATACAACACGGAGAGAAGGATGAGAGAATATCAGTTATCAGCGCTCAGGAGATGTATAGAGCACTGAAGCACAAGGGCGTTCCAACTGAACTCTTCGTACTACCTGATAAGGGACATGGCTACCTATCGCCACGCGAGAACTACGCAGTCCTGCTTCAGAACTATCGATGGTTCTGTCACTACCTACTAGGAGAAGAGATTGAACTCTTCAAAGATGATTTTTGAATTTGTGATCAGATGTATGCATAAGAACACAGAAAAAAATGACCGGCAATTGAGTGTTCATGTTGTTTGATTCACTCAGCCACATATGTAGCGGCTTCCAGTAGGAGTAGGAAGCAGTTCTCAATTAACCATGAAAGAGCAGGAACTTTAGAGGGTAACACATGAAGTCCATGACCGATAAGTTGTTGCTTGTTGTTTTATGAAGACCATAATTCAGGATTCAAATAATGCCAAACTTTATATGAGAATTAGTCACCAGTGATATCGCTAGTGATATCAATATTGATACGAATTGCGAAATTATCAACAAGGGGGTGAAACACAAAATATGTGTAAAACAAGAAACCATCGTCATTGGAGCAGGCGAACCTCATTTGTACCTAAAGGGTACCTCAGATCTCGAGTATTGAAATTGCTCAATGAGAAACCTATGTCAGGTGCTGAGATTATGAGCGAGATGGAAGACAAGACAGGCATGAGATGGAGACCAAGTCCTGGATCTGTCTACCCTCTACTTGCATGGCTCTTAGACTCGGGTTATACGCGAGAGTTATCAGATTCTGAGGCTGGTGTTCGGCGCTACGAGTTAACAGAAGAAGGCAAGAAGTTGCTCGAGGAGGATGAACAACGAAGGGAGCAGCACAAAGGTGCCAGATTCTTCGGTCAACAGTTCGAGGAAAGGGAAAGACCCATGCCTGAAGAGGCTCGTGAGTTTGTCAACAGCTGGCGGAAAATGAGACACGCTGGGTTTGCACTTCGCAGGAAGCTTAGGGATGACTATTCTGAGGCTCTTGTGATTGAAGCCAAGAAACTCGTGGATGACTTTGTAGAGAAGATCTCCCGCCTCTCTGAGACTGAGAATGCATAGATCCCATTCGCGGTGGGGTGAAAGAAATCACTCCATCACACTTATTTCTAAGACACCTGCTCTTTTTTCAGAAGAAGATATATTGTCAAGGTTGACGAGCTCAAATTGAAATGAGTTGATTCATTATGAAGACATTGATTGCATATGGAACACGATACGGAGCAACTGCGACTACAGCTGAAGAGATCTCCAGAGTTTTTCAAGAACAAGGTCATGATGTCAGCGTGGTTGATTTGAAGAAGGGCAAAATAAAGAACATATCTGACTTCGATCTGGTTGTGATAGGAAGCGGGATGAGAATGTTCCGATGGGTCGGTGAGGCTGAGAGTTTCATCAAGAAGTTCCAAAAAGAGTTAAGGCAGAAAATGACTGCGATATTCGTTTCTTCTGGTGCACAAGCTCTTCACAAGTACGATGGTGCCACTGAAGAGATGGATGCTGCTTGGAAGAAGTACCTTGTAGAAAAAGCTGAGAAATACTCTCTTCAGCCATCATCGATGGCTATTTTCGGCGGAGTATGGGACTATAACAAGATGGGCTTTCCATTCAAGCAGACAATGATACCATTTCAAGAGAAGCTTCGAGAGGCAGGAATTGAAGAATCAGAACCTGGTGTCTATGATACACGTGATTGGGATGAGATTAGAAACTGGGCAAAGGATCTAGCGCAGAAAGTAAGCGGGTGAATTGAATAGTGCTGAGCATATTTCTCTTGGTTCTCACTCTTCTCCGGCATAGATAGCTATGTCACATTGATAACTAGCATGGGCCAACTACTTGTTCCATCAAAGTATGAAGTATCTGTTTTATTTTGTTGGTTCTCGTAGATATCCGTAGCTCTAATCTGTAGAGTGAGTTGACCAATAGTTGAAAAACTGGTATTGATCTCCCAAAATACCCAGACATTATCTGCATCTATTTGTTGAACGATTGTTGCATTGTTCCATGTTGCACCATCATCTAGTGTATATTCCACTATCTTCACGCGTGTACCTCCAAACGCACACCCGCCAACTCGCAGATTCTGATTCAAATTTATGGAGGTAGTTCCAACAGGAAAGAAGATCTTTGAATCTATAGCAATGGGTTGTGAAGTGTCCCATCCACGGTCTTCCCAATAATCTTCTAGTGGTCTGTCAATAACCTCAATTTCGGTTACCCATGCAGGTTGTTTGATACCATAGTATCCCGGATTTAGAATTCGCAACGGAAATCCCTGCACAGGTGGGATCTCTACGCCGTTCATATACAATGCTCCAAGAACTCCATTATTTTCCAATTGGTCTAAAGTGTGCGATGCATAATATCCATCAGCAGCCAAATATTTGACTCCAGTCGCATTCTCCGAGATACCTAGTGTTACCAATAAG
>JAOUFI010000062.1 GCA_029858305.1 Candidatus Thorarchaeota archaeon | reverse complement strand
GAGGAAGAAGATACCTTGCTCGAATTCGGGATGGAAAGTTTCTTGATTTAAGGAAGAAATAGATGCTTTTCAATAAGGGATGAACGCAAATTTAGTGGTAAAATCTCAATTTGGGATTTACGAGATGTGTCGTTAGGTGAGTTCAATCTTCCTACAGCAATTGCATGAGGTGGTCTATCTCAAATAATCTGACCAGTCTTATGGCGGTCCGGCAATCTCAGCATGACAGGTCCAACAAGGCTGCAAGGGAATCTGCCCACCACTCAGAAAGTAGTGCAACCCCAGGAAAGCAGCGAGAGAAATGACGATAATGACAACAACGCCTAAGACGACTTTTCTGACTTTCTTCACCCATGCATCTACTTCATCATCTTGTTGTTTAATAGTAGACATTTCATTTGACATACTGAAACACCTTTTTCATCATCTAGTTGCTTAGTAACAGAATTTCATTTGACATACTAAGCCATCTACTCTAAGATAAACTCAGTGTCTTTTTCATTTAGAACTGAGATGGTTCCAAGAAAAACAATGAGAAGTTGATGGTCATGACCATAGCGATTATTCGGATAGCTGACTTATGATCCTCGATAAGAGCTGTCACTCCAAGGCAGATGCGCAACCAGATGAATTTAAACTACCTCCAAGAGAAGAATGAAAAGAATCGAGATGACACCTCAAACAGGTCTGATAGCGGTACGAGCGCCGCAAGCCGAACATGTGAGATAATATGCATGGCTTATTTTTTCAATCTCCGTATCAGGACGGGTGCAGACAGGACAAATCACATAGGATTCAACATATCTGGCAACAAGCTCGTCTACGAGTTCGGTAGTGAACTTTCCATTAAAGATAGCAGTACCACCTTCCATTGTTCCTGCTGTGCCGAGCTGTCCCGAAACAAACTTGAGAACTTCCCTACCGGGTCGGTTCAGGACATTGATAATATCTTGGAAGTTTTGCCATAGACTACGATTCCCCTGAACCATCATCTGAACAGCAGGCACCTTGAATCGCTCACCTGATCGCTTGAATGCATCTTCAGGAACCTGAGTTCGTGCACGTTCCAGGAGTTTATCATAATCGTCCATACTTGAAGTCCCTCACTTTATACTATTGAAGGTATTGTTCTGGTAGACCTGATGGTCATAAGGTAGCCGGAAGATATCTGGCGGGGTCGACTTCATTGATGAGTCCATCCGCCACCAGGTCAAAGACCTTCATTTGGATGTCCATAGACTGATGCCCCTTTTTCTCGAAGAACGCTACTATGTCCTTGATATAGACTCCCTCAGGTACAGCATGCAACTCGATATAGTTCAGAATCTGTTTTGTGACACCGCCGAGTGCCGCAGCCTTGGCATTTGCTGATGATGGAGTCAGAAGTTGTTGGTCACTATCCTCTGCAACAGTCATCGTTACGCCGCTACGGGTGAGGATTGCTTGATAACGCTGCATGAGATGGAGACCCATGAAGTTGGGATCTTTAAGCTCCCTAACAATCTCTGGGACAAGATAGACCTCATCATCATACTTTCTTATCTTACCTATGACGAGGGCCAAGATATTCTCCTTGACACCCTCTAGCAAAGCTGCATCCTCTTCTCCCCAGACCTTTACCCTGATAGTATCGCTTCCATCGTCGAGCGTAATGCTTTCAAACCGTTTCCCGTTGGAATCTGCATCTCTATGATACTTGCCAACAACAAAACCAACAAGTGCTACCCTTCGGAGTTCCACGTCAAACGGAGATATCACGTGGGCACCATTGTCTTCTCGAAATTTGCCATTGATTATATCAGATATAGATGCTCTGACAGCCGTCATTCTTTCTCGCATAGGCGGATTCACCTTATCTCCTACTACTAGATAGGTAGGTCTCTATTTATGAGTCACGGAAGCAGTTTCATCTCGCATCATAGAGCTTATGTTTGTTTTCCTCGGACCATCAGAAAAAGTCGGATAATGAACTCTGATGTGTTGAACCACGGATTTCCTCCAATGCCTCTTGAAGCCGCTCTAGTGATTTTTGAACACGTGCCTCACTGAAGTCGTGTTCTGCACAGAGTATTCTCGAGATAACCTCAGGTTTTGGATCAGACCATTTCGGATGTTTCAGTTCAATCTTGGGAGGATTCAAGAAAATCTCGCGAATTTCCTCGTAAGGAAAATTAAATTTCTCACCACGCTCTTTTTCAATCTCTTCGAGGGTGCCATGGGCTTTGACGAGTTTCAGAGCTGTCTTCTGGCCTATGCCCTTTACGCTGTCATTATAATCAGTACCAACAAGAATAGCAATGTCAATGAGTTGCTCTCGCGTAATTCCAAGCATCTGGAGAGTTCTATCTAAAAGAATGAGCTCTGGGTCTATGCTCTTGTAAGTCTTTGAACGAGCCACTCTACGTCGTCCTGAGATAGATAGGTTGCGAATCATCCGTGGGCAATTATACAGAAGAGAGTCATTGTCTTGACTTGCACTAGCCCAGACTAGACCAGCTCGTGCCATCTGGGCAGCTACTGCTTCACCTTCTGAAGGTGCTTGAATCACGGGGATTCCGAGTGCATGAAGTAACTCTTTTGTCTCATTTACCATGGGGCCTGTGAGCTTTGAGCTTGCCTGCCCTGCCTTTCGAGCATCCTCAATCCGGCCCTCTTCCTTAGCTATTTTCCATTCCTCGTAGGCTGTATCCCGAATCTCACGCCTACGCTCTACTTCTGCTGATTTCAACTCTGGTGAAACCCCGTCAAAGACGTAAACCGGACTGATGCCATTCTCAAGCAAGTTGACATTACGATAGAACATACCGCTGAGATGACTGGTCACACGACCATGTCTATCTGTGAGTGGTGTGCCATCGGGTTGACGGATTGTTGCGAGGAAAGAGTAGATTGTATTAAAGGCATCAACTGCAATCTCTTTTCCAGATAAGTCTGAAAGAGTGAGTGTTTCTGCTTCGATTATATCAGCAAGCTTTGTACCCATCCAATCCACTCCACAGGATGTGATGTTATATTGGCATCACTACATTTTATCCTTTCCAGAGTGCCTACACTTCGACAACTTTATAACAATTGGCCAAATCGAGGCCAAAACTGGTACTGCGCAGTATCAGTCACAACCTTTCTGGTGATGTATTTGGCAAGTATGAAAGCTACTCGGTGTACTTCTTGTCACTCTTCGGTTTCCCCACAAGAGGATAATGTCAAGTTCCAGTGCCCATCCTGCGGGGATTTCACAATATGGCGATGCGAATCATGCAGGCGCTTTTCCAACAGGTACACTTGTCCTAATTGTGGATTTGAAGGTCCATAGACCCAGATTGGAGTTGATAATTGATGGCAAGAGTGGTAATGACAATAAAGATCATGCCGGATGGTGTAGATATAGACCTGGATAATCTTCTCACGCAAATCAAGAGCGCTATTCCACAAGGGACAGATGTTGGTGCAGTTGAAACCCAGCCTATTGCTTTTGGACTAAAAGCAATTAGAATGAATCTGGCACGAGAAGAATCCATGGGTGGTACTGATGATATCGAAGAAGCCATTAGCGCCATTGAGGGCGTATCACAGGTCGAAATTGAAAGAGTGTCACGTATGTAACTGGATAGAGTAAAAATACGGTAAATTACTATCTCTTGATACTTTTCATATAGATAGCATATCTACATAAACAATGGCTATATGATTTGTATAGCCGATTATATTGGTACGGAAAGAAACATTGAATAGCGGATAAAAAACGGAGTTTAATGATAAACAACTCCCGTCCCATTTCTAGAGTTATGATAGTCTTGGAGGTTGTTTCTAGACTGTGGTCGAAATTGTACTTAAGGTCGCAGAGGCCGAACATAGAGACATTGGCAGGTTCATAGTGCGTATTGATGCTATGTCAATGGAGAAGCTAGGAGTAAGAACTGGAGACATTATCCAGATCAAAGGCAAGAGAGTTACTGCTGCGATTGCATGGCCAGCTTACCAGGGAGATAAGGGACATGAAATCATTCGAATGGACGGGAGAATCAGAAGAAACGCGGGAGTTAGTCTAAGCGAAAAGGTGAGTGTTTCTCGGGCAAATGAGGAACCAGCAAAGAGTGTCACCCTTGCACCAACATCGGTTCCAATTAGACCAGAACCACGATTTGAGGAATTTGTGAAGAGGAAACTTCTCAATTGTCCTGTGACAGTACAGGATACTGTCTTCATACCCATTTTGGGGAGAGCGATACCCTTCAAGGTGACTTCAATAAAACCTGCAGGAACCGTAGTGGTACAACACTCCACAGTACTAGCAATTGCTGAGAAACCCACTGGTGATGTGGTTGGCACTTCAGCAGTCACCTACGAAGAGATAGGTGGACTCTCTGATGCAATTCAGAGAATCAGAGAGATGGTTGAGCTACCGATGAAGCACCCAGAAATCTTCAAGAGGTTAGGTATTGATCCACCACGTGGTCTGATTCTACACGGCCCACCTGGAACAGGTAAGACGCTTCTTGCAAAGGCAGTAGCAAGTGAGTCTGAAGCGAACTTTGTACACATAAACGGTCCAGAAATCATGTCCAAGTTCTATGGTGAATCGGAACAGAAACTCAGGAAGCTCTTTGAAGAAGCAGAAGAAAATGCTCCAAGTATCATATTTATCGATGAATTAGATGCAATCGCGCCAAAGAGAGAAGATGTCCAAGGCGAGGTAGAAAGAAGAGTTGTGGCGCAGTTGCTGGCTACAATGGACGGACTCAAATCCCGTGGACAAGTCGTTGTTATTGGTGCGACAAACAGAGTGAATGCTCTAGATCCAGCCCTTCGGAGACCAGGTCGATTTGATAGAGAGATTGAGATTGGAGTTCCAGATGAAACAGGAAGACTGGAGGTCCTTCATATTCACTCAAGAGGAATGCCATTAACTTCTGAAGGAGATGGCACGGTCGACCTGCAGAAACTCGCAAAGATTACACACGGTTTTGTAGGTGCAGACTTACAGGCTTTGTGTAGAGAGGCTGCAATGAAAGCCTTAAGGAGGTACCTCCCACAGCTGAACTTGGAGGATGATGAAATTCCTCAAGACGTTCTTGATGAGTTGGAGGTAAACAGTGGAGACTTTATGGAGGCATTGCGAGAGATACAGCCTTCTGCTGTGAGAGAGGTGTTCATTGAGGTTCCAAATGTCAAGTGGAGTGACATTGGCGGCCTAGAGAGCGTGATTCAAGAGCTCATAGAGGTTGTTGAGTGGCCTCTCAAGAAACCTGAGGCATTTCGTAGGTTAGGCATTAATCCTCCAAAGGGAGTGTTAATCTACGGACCACCTGGTTGTGGCAAGACTCTGTTAGCTCGAGCTGTTGCAACAGAGAGCGAAGCAAACTTCATCAGTGTGAAGGGGCCGGAGCTGATTTCCAAATGGGTTGGAGAGAGTGAAAAAGCAATTCGAGAGATTTTCCGGAAAGCAAGAACTGCTGCACCTTCAATCATATTCTTCGACGAAATCGATGCAATTGCACCCTCAAGGGGAGGCGGCTCAGGGGATTTCCACCATTCAGAGAGAGTCATCAGTCAGCTTCTCACAGAAATGGATGGCTTGGAGTCTATGAAAGATGTTGTTGTCATCGCTGCAACAAATCGTCCAGAGTTAATTGACAAAGCACTTCTTCGGACTGGTAGATTTGATAGATTCGTGAATGTTGATGCACCAGATGCTAAGAGCAGGAAAGCAATCTTTGAGATTTACATGGCAAATATGCCACTCGATGATGATGTTTCAATCAAGAAGCTCGTGGACCTTACAGAATACTATGTTGGTGGTGACATTGAGGCAATCTGTAGAGAGGCGGGGATGCGGGCTCTTCGAGATGACATGGAAACAGAGATAGTAAGCTGGAAGCATTTTGAAGAGGCTATAAAAGGTGTTCATGCCTCGACAACAAAAGAGATGTTGGAGAGGTTCAGGAAACTAGACCAATTCCTTCGAAGAAGCATTGAGGCTGAACCAGGAGCTCAATCTATGTATGGATGATAAATGAAGGTGATAATGTATGGCACCATGGAATGCATTACCCATGACTAACTTAGTCATTTCAATTCTACAGAAGCGCCATGGAGTTATCCTTGATGATGAACTGATTCGTGCGCTAAAGAAAGAGCTTGGAGCAGAACCCAGTGAAGCAGAGCTTAATGGAGCTCTTCTCCAACTTGAAATCAACGGGCTTGTCCATGTAAGTCAGATTACAAAGACCAAGCGTCGGATAGAAGTGATTTCTGAGGGAACTGAGTTCCTTGCAGTCGATGAGGATTAGTTGGAGATTTCTACGGGTGCAAGTACGATGACTGGTAAACGAGTTCTTGCAGCAGGCAAATTCGATCTTCTTCATCTTGGGCATCTTGCATACCTTGAGCAAGCTAGAGAACTTGCTGGAGAGGATGGTGAACTGGTTGTGGTCATTGCTCTTGATAAGACCATAGAGAAAGAGCGAGGCGCCCCACCAGTTTTTCCTCAGGAGCAGCGGCGAAAATTGGTTGAAGCATTGGGGATTGTAGATAGAGCTGTAATTGGTCTTGATACAGAAGATCATACGGAAATTGTGATTCAGATAAGACCGGATATAGTCGCCCTAGGGTATGACCAGTACACAGATATTGATAGGCTTGAGAAGCGAATTGCAGAAAGAGGGCTTCACACAACAATCGTAAGGCTGGAAAAGAAAACAGCTGATGGTCTGTGTTCTTCAACAATGATTCGAAAACGTATAATCGATTTCTACAGAGAGAATGGAAGAGCTAGGTGACACGCTAGATTATGAGCTCGCCTCGCTCCTCAGCCGCCCTTAGAAATTGGGCTTTCTTTTCCCTTCGTTCAATCTCTAATTTCCAGAGGAAGTAGGCAACACAAGTCGAGATAATTAGCAGAATTAGACCGCCAATCGTTTCTGATGCGCTTGCAGGGAAATGCTCCATGAACGCAGGTAGTGGACCAGCAATAAAGTAAGGCCAATTGGATGCAATACCCAATAGGTACAGAAGACCTACAAGTGTGATTTGTCGCAGGTAGCCAACTGCATGTTTACTCTCTTTAAAGAGCACTATAACAGGAGCGAACCAGAATAGATACCATGGCATAATCCATCGAAATACAAATAAAATACCAGGGATTAGATACAGGTAGAAGGGTATTAGGCAGACTAGTTTTTCTCGCAGAGACTTTCCTGAAAGCTCGGTTCTCTTTGGAAGATAATTACGGAAAGTGAGCAACATGAAACCTAAATAGATTACCAACGGTATTAGTGCAGGCGGCCACATGTACGAAGCACTTGGGTCAAGTGAACTATACATATTAGGTGTTTCAAGAGCCAGACCTGGCCATAATGGATTGACTACAAATGAGCTATAACTTGAAGTATTCAATAGGTGAGACACTAGAGACTCAAACGTCGCTCCAAAGAAAATGGGCACTGTTGTCAAGATAGTAGAGGCAAGAAGCCAGATAGAGGATAGTGGATTTCCTAAGAATAATACAGGGAATACAACAATGGGGTATATCTTTGTCTGGACTGACAAGCCAAGCGTGAACATTGACTTGCCGTGTTGATTCTCTTTCCAGAGAACAAGAGACATCAAAAGAAGACAATCAACGATAGGTTCGAGCTTGCCCCCTCCAGCAGCCATTGTAAGTCCATATATGAAATATGCTCCAAAGAAGTACCGTGCCCATTTTGCATTTCGTAATTTATCACCTAGGAGGATGGTCAACAGAACCAGATTCAGGTTAAAGACTAGCACCAGAAGAAAGTTCAACCACATAGGTTGCAAACTTCCAGTCCCCGAACCCGGAAACATCCACGTAGCTATCGCAAAAAAGATCAACCCAAAGACAGGATACTCGTATTGTACACCACCTAGATAATCAGGAAGTGTATGTAGACCATCATCGAAGTTGAATCCAAAGTATGTATCTAGATTGTATGCAAGTTCTGTATCATTCATATTATAGACTGTGAAGCCATAGATCCAGAATGCTTCACCATACATCTCATTTCGGTTCCTGTCCCGTTGTATCACCAATGTGTCAGCAATTGGTATAGCAATCATAGAGATGACTATACTGAGCACTAGATACTTTCTGTGTTCGTATATGCTAAGACTAATCGCTGAAAGCATTAAACAGTCATCCAACAGATGGGGCACGAGCATACTATATTACCTTTGCTGGACTAAAAAAGAAACAAGCATGACAACTGTAATATACCACATAGGGCTCGATGACAATCTAATCAGCTATTGGATGAGTGTATACAGCTTCACTGATGGCGGAGGACCAAGACTTGGAAGAGTTCATTAAGAATAGTAGGTCTTATGCAATTGCAGTCTGGATTTTCATCCCTATTGTAACCATTATTTTTGAGTGGATTTGGCCACCCTATATTTCGAACTTACTAGACACCAGCACATCCTATGTGCTAAGGAATCTTCTTCTCTTCCTTCTTCTGGGTCTTGTCATCAATGCAGTCTTCAAGAAGTTTGTTCCAAGATACAAGAGAGGAAAGATGTTAGTAGTAGGCCTTCTCTGGCTGATTTTCTTCTTAGTCTTCGATATGACATTCAGATACTACGTGTTGAATTTGAACCTAGAAGTTATATTACAAGACTATAATCTATTTGCCGGAGGTCTCCGAGGCCTTATTCTCCTAGTCATGTTCTTTGGGCCTCTTCTCATGGTCCGTACACACATCGGAGACCCCAATCTGTTCGAAATGCCACTCGGAAAAATGGCGACAATTGGACTGCTTCCATCAAGCTTGAAAATCTCATACTACAGAAGGAAGGGAGCTGAGATTGGACAAGGAGTAACGATTGGTCCATTGTCAATACTCGATTGCAAGAAGATAGTCATTGGTGATCATGCTGAGATCGGCATGGCTAACATGATACGCGCTAATGAATTTACACTCGGTCGCTATTCAAAGTTGGGAATGCTTGTAATTATTGATACTCACAAGGTATTGATTGGCGAGGAGGTCACTATTCAAGAGCAGGTATACATTGGCGGACTTAAGACCGATAAATCCATTATCGAGATTGGAGACCTCTCAATGATATTTGCCCAGAGCGTCATCAACCCGACACATCCAATCAAGATTGGGAAGAGAGTAGGAATTGGTGGGTCCAACTTCCTATTTACTCATGGAACTTGGCAGCCAGTTCTTGAAGGATTCCCTGTTGCATTTGGGCCAATTACTATTGAAGATGGGGTTTGGTTCCCATGGCGTGTCTTTGTCCTTCCTAATGTTCACATCGGAAAGGAGGCAACAATAGGGGCAGGATCCGTAATTAATAGAGATGTTCCAGCTCGTAGTCTGGCAGCTGGAGTTCCAGCAAAGGTACTCAGACGAGATGACGAGTACATCAAAAAACTCACAGACAAAGAAAAACGCGATATACTCAAGGATATGCTTATCGAGTTTGTTGGCTATCTTCGAATTGAAGATTGGAAGGTTTCTGATCCCATCCTTGAGAATGATTATGCTAAGACTTCATTCAGAACACCACGAGGACCCTCTTCAAAACAAGATAATCATGTAATATTCATGTTCGAAGATAGAAGTGAGCTCTGGGATATTGTACGCGAGAAGTCTTTTGTCATAACATTGTTTCCGATTGATTCCGAACGCGCTAAAAATCTGGAACAGGCTGGTTCTTGGTGGTTTGATTTGGCAAATAGCACTTGGGGTGGGACTCGAACAAAAGTAAGCCTTGTAGTAAATGGATGGCTCTCAAGATACGGCCATTGGATGAAATACTCCTCTTGAATGAGTGGGCGAATAATGAAAATCTCCAAAAGTGATTATTATAGGAACGAACTGGACATTACGTACCGACCTCCAGCAGCTCTGCAACTTGGGGTTGGTTTAGGTCTGGTAGAGTATATTCCATATCAGATTCGTGATTCCTTTGTTTCACTTCTATCGTTACTTAGGCCAAAGTCATCAAACATATCTAAGAGGAGGACCTTTCCAATCGATGATTTGGCTGATAGACTAGACCCCTCAACTGAGGAAAAACGTGAGTTTTGGCAGAAGGATTTCGGGGTGATTATGACTCACGATGTTGACACTCGAGAAGGGTATGAATTTGGACTCTCTAAGTTTATTGAAATGGAAAGAGCAGAGGATATGGTTTCAACGTTCAATATAGTTCCCAGCTCCCTCGAGTATCAATTAGATCCGGATTTTATCACATCGATATTGGGGGACGGGTTTGATGTAGGTATGCATGGATTGCATCATGATGGTAAGTTTGCCTTTCTACCTGAAGAGGAACAGAAGGCCCGAATCTTTAATGCAGCGAACCGTGCGAGGGAACTTGGCATACTTACGATAGGATATCGAGCACCTTGGTTGCATCGAACCAAGCAGATGATACGCTATCTGACTGAAGCTCAGTTCGACTGGGACTCATCTTTTCCAGACACAGATGATTCTACGATTGGGTATGCATCCACAGGTAGTAGGACAATTTTTCCCTTCTACCCACTATACAAAGATGGAAGTCTTTGGAAACAAAGCCCGCTGGTCGAAATTCCAGTATCAATGCCCCAAGATTGGACCTTGTTGTACTACTATAAACTCTCAGAAGAGAGTATGTTGAGAGTGTGGAAGAGGAAGATGGAATATATCAAATCACAGGGAGGGCTCGCCACATTTATTCTTCATCCAGATCAGGAAGACTTTGGGCACCCAAAACATCACAAGGCATACAGGACACTCCTACGAACCATAAAACAGGCAGACCCCGAGCTAATTACATGCAGTGAACTTGCAAGACGTTGGAAAAAGAAATTCCCTCCTTCTAATTAGCTAATTAGGTCAGGTATGTAGGACACGGCCAGTTGTCACACTTAAGACAGTTAATGCATTTGTCCTCATATACTGCTATCTTTCCGTTGTCAAGATATAGTGCACCTTGATCACATTGGGGAATACAGGAACCACAGGCTTGGCAGAGAAGAGCTCGTCGAGTAGCCCGTACAAATTGATCAGTGAGATGTTCCACTGTATGCTCATTAGGACCACGGACTACCACAGAACCTGAACTGAAGAGCGCAATATGGTTCTCTCCGGATGCCGTTCGAAGAGCGCCAAGCTCCTCAGAAACCTTTGTGGTTCCAAATATTGGCATGACCTTGGAAATTCTATTCAGGTCTATACCTGAGGAAAAGGCACCTTCAAGACTGAAACCGGACTTGGTACAGGGAGCTACTCCTTTTGTGATATTTAGCTCAATTTTCTCACCAGGACTCTGTCGACTAGGAGTGATATCTAAGCCAAGACGATTAACAATCTCTAGTTGTCCCTTTGGCAGATTCTTCCAACGCCAGAATCCGAGCTCATACCACTCATCAGGAAAGCCATACTTCTCTGCCCACTCGTGCATCTTCATCTCCCACTTCCTATGAAACTCTGGATGAGTCTGACGTAGGCTCTCAAGTTCAGCTAGTGGTGAAGCTGGACACAGGTAACAACCAATTCTGTGATACCCGTTTGTGTAGAGGGGATTGAAGTCAGTCTTCTCCTTGAATGTGAATAACCATACCTCAAGTGCGTTCCAATTCTGAATTGGATTGGCTGAGATTTGCCCTGGAACCCAAGGATTCTCTGTAACTCTGGGTTCAATCGATCTCTGAAATGACTCCATCTTCCTTTGACCCATGAAGGATAGGGTTTCACTACCAAGCTCTGATGCAATCGACGTCGCTGCAGGTCCTAGCTTGAGAACCTTACAGCACCAACGAAAGTCCCTTGCAGGTGGGCCAAAGACATCCAAAGACTCCCAGAACCGATTCTCAGCTCTCTCGCCAATTATTCGAACCTTACGATTCTCTGCGAACTTATGAATAAACTCTAGAGTTTCAGGAAGCTCAAGACCTGTGTCCATGAAGAAGAGTGGTGGACTTTCTCCTGTTGCTTTCTCAACAACAAGATATGTTGCAAGGGAGTCTTTACCTCCACTGAAACCTACGACAACAGGAAGACTCTTGTTATTCTCAATCACGCGTCTAATGAAGGAAACTGCCTCCTTCTCAATTGTGAAGAGGTCCTGAAGATTTGCTTTAACTGCATCATCCCATGTGGATTCGATTGCGTTCACTACTGAAGGAAAAGGATTGGATACCTCCCGTATCTTGACAGCGAAGCCTTTGGTTTCAGAAGCCATCTCAATCCCGCTCATTCGTGCTATACCTGTACCAATCACAATACCATCGGAGTCAATAATCCATACTTCATCATCAACCTTGATCTCAGAGTCACATCCCTGCACACCCGGGAGCATCAGGTTAGCACCATCTTTCAGATATTTCAAAACGCCATCGTGGATTGAAACCCACTTCTGTCTGCTGATTGAGCCAATTCTACGAGCTCCTTCGATGGTAAGGAGAAATGTGTATCCCCGTTTCTCAATGTCAAACCTTAATCTGCCAATTGTATACCCATCCACTACAATTTCATACATCGCGTCAAGGGAGGAAACCTTGTTCATGACAATTGTCTTGGTCTGGGGAAGTAGGACAAGACCCGCACCGTCTCCAAATTGAGTATCAATAGCTTGGATTGCTCTTTGGAGATGACCATCCATAGCAGGAAATGGATCGCCTGGTGGGGAAAGCTCAACTTGCCTAGGTTTCGTCCCGCACGTGGCACATTCTGTTTCTGCAATCCGTGGCACATTGCATGTGTCGCACCAGAAGAATCGAATCTTGGCCAAATACGGAGCGTGTCCTCTTCGGAACTTCTTGCGACTATGTTTTCCTCTAGACAGTTGTTACATCTCCAGCTATTCTTCTGTGGTCTGCATGCTTAACGCATTTTCACCTTTCGATAGG
>JAOUFI010000061.1 GCA_029858305.1 Candidatus Thorarchaeota archaeon | reverse complement strand
TAGTGGACCGGGATATTGGACCTGACAAGTTGGTAATAACAAAACAGAATCAGACCATAATTGATTTAGAATCCTCCAAATGAGGGTACAATGTTGGCATCAAGACCATTGATAGAGTTCAATTCAGTCGTGAAAAATACTAGCAAGGTTGACGTACTCTTTGGATACTGTTACCCTTCAACCTATCGTGCAGGTATGACTGGTCTTGCCCTTCAAATTATATATTCTACATTGAATGCCAGAGAAGATACATCATGTGAGCGATACTTCAGACATCAGACTCAATCGCCAGTACATTCAATTGAGAGCAATCGGCCATTGCGAGATAATCATATCATAGGGTTCACGCTTACCTATGAGGAAGATATACTGAATCTCATACAAATGCTAGATTTAGGCAAAATCCCGGTTGTTGTTGAAGATAGAACAGATAATGATCCAATTATTGTGGTTGGAGGACCAGTCGTTAGCTCAAACCCAGAACCCTATGTGGATTTTGTGGATGTTTTTGCCATAGGGGAAGGGGACATTATCGTTCACAATATCGTAGAGATTGTCAAATCTTCAGGCTCACGTGATGAGGCAATAGCAGCTATGGCAGAAATTGATGGTCTTTATGTACCAATAACCAAGCCCTCTTCTGTGAGCCACATCACAATAGCAGATCTAGATGCTCTCGAATACCCTATAGCTCAAGTCATTCCTGATGTAGATGAGGAATCAAAACTCGAACCAGTTTTTGGAAAGTCTTTCCTGCTTGAGGTAACCAGAGGCTGTGGCCATTCGTGCAAGTTCTGTCTTGTGGGACACATATGTCAACCAAGAAGAACGC
Source organism: Candidatus Thorarchaeota archaeon (assembly GCA_029858305.1). Taxonomy (GTDB): domain Archaea; phylum Asgardarchaeota; class Thorarchaeia; order Thorarchaeales; family Thorarchaeaceae; genus SMTZ1-45. Next base: position 12,122 of record JAOUFI010000061.1, on the reverse strand, counting down.
GTTCATTAGAACGCTTGCAGGAGCTAGTAGAGCAAGGAATTGAGCGGACACCAGTAAACAAGGTGTCATTAATCGGGTCATCTTTGGGAGACCTAGACAGTTTGGAGGATCTTGTATGCTGGATTGTGACACGGGGAGTGGAAGTTTCTGCACCATCCCTGAGAGCAGATTCTATTTCGAAGAATCTCTTAGAATGCCTTGTTAAAGGAGGACAACGGACACTTACAATCGCCCCAGAAACAGGTTCACTTGCACTCAGAAAGAGTATGGGAAAAGGAATCACTGATTCTGATATCGAAATGGCTGTGAAGACAGCTGAATCAGTCGGGTACACCTCACTTAAGCTGTATTTCATTATCGGTCTACCAGGCGAAACACAGGCGGATATCGATTCGACTGTGAGAATGATACAAAACATAGCCAAAAACTCAGCCATGAGAATCACTGCTAGTGTGAATCCTTTTATTCCAAAGGCAAGAACAAGATGGGAAATGGAACCACAACTAACGCTAGATGCGCTTCGAGGAACGCTTAGGTATATTGAAGATGAATTGAAGAGCATACCAAGAGTGACATTAGAAACTCTTGATTTGCGTAGTGCCAGAATCCAAGCGGCTCTATCAATAGGAGGTAGGTCACTAGGAGAGGTAATTCGAACTGCTGCAGTCTATGGAGGCTATGGTGGTTGGAGAAGAGCTGAAAAGGAGACAGGAATTCCATTTCTCTCACTCGCAAGTGATCCTGATCGGTTTCGTAGTGGAATACCATGGGCATATCTCAAAAGGTAGTGTGTTCTTTTTAATAAGGGCCATCTTGGCAAAGCTCTTAAGTCAATCCACGAAAATGACTCCTGAGAGATGCCATGGTCAGAATAGACTACAGGCATCTGGTGAAAAAGATGTCCGAAGACGATGAATTTCGTCAATCCTTTCCAGCCCTAACAAAGGAGCTTGAAGAGGGTAATACTCAATCCTTCAAAATAGATGGTGTCCGAACAATGTCTGAAGAATCCGATCAAGGTCAGGAGAAACAGACATTCACTCCTGATGTCGTGGACTACATACGTCGTTGTGATACAGTACCTCAGGCAGTTGAAATAGTTGACTTCCTAGCAAAACAGGGAGAGATTACAGCTGCCCAAGCAAAAGCAATCAAAAGTCAAATCAAGACTGAAGGACTTCGTAGCTTTGGCGCAAAGAAGGAAAAGGATCACTACTTGCACCACGGTCTTGAATAGAATAATATCAGATATCACTCCATAGGTAGGCGCTTGTCTGACCTATCAGCGCTTATTTTCTAGTAGTTTAATACACATTCTATTGAACTAGTGCACAGTAGAACGCGCAAGCACATGGTTTTGCCATGCGGGGGAGAGTAGTATCTGTGAAGAAGAAAAAGTTGAGTAAAGTGCAGATCAAGTACATCGAAGAGTTTGTTATCAAAAAACTGGAAAGTAGAAGTCTCAAATCATGGCAGCAAGCCTGCGAATCACTTGCGCCTCCCAATTATGAGAACACAACACGTAGTGCATGGTTTGAAGAGAATAAATACCGGGCCACAGCTGGGAGAGAGATTGTCGAGTTTGTAGAAGAGGTGTGTAAAACTCTCCAGAGAACCGCAATGCTATCGAATGTGCTGGTTTCTGAAATCCGCTCAGGTATCGTAAAGGGGATTAGAAAGGCGGAGAGCGCACAAAACATCACAAAGTACCTTCTTAATGATGTGAAACTAGCTTCACTCAGGACGATAGTAGGGTGGATTGATCATCCTTACAGACTCGATGAAGTCAATGCAACGACTCAAGAACGAATTAGACAAAAGTCGCGAAGGGGAAGGAAAGCGGAAAAGGGAAAGTATCGCCCCCCAGAACTAAATCTAATTAAAGAATGGGAAGTCATTGACAATACAACAATCCGAATTACATCCCTGTTTATGAATAGGTATCTGCACCCTTACCAAAACGTTGAGGTGGAGATTGATGTTGATTCAAATTTGATACTGACCAATGTATCGCCCTACAGCTGGCTGCCAGAAGATAACCGAATCAGGGTAGGGTACCTTCCAGCAGAGCTTGGTATTGAGCCATCAGAAACTGAGTTTATACTTGATTTGAGTGTGCGAAATTGGGCGCCATCCTATAGGTTCTCATGGAAAGTTCATTGTGATAATTGCGAGAGAGGAGTTCGGGATGTATCTGAGAAAGGTAAAGCGACAATCAAGTATGCCCATTAGATTGGATTATAGTCCGCCCAATCTTTGAATTAGATTTTGAAGATAATCGTGGTTTCTCCATCTCGTGACCTCATAGAAAGGATCATCATGCTCTGTTGCGAACTGTGCGAGGATTCTCAACAGGTCTCCCTTGAAACCGACTACTCCATGAATAATGTGGCCCCGCGATGAAAACGTACTGACAGTGCGATAACCTGAGGGGATGCAAACAACTCTTGGACCTGCAAGATTCTTGTCGAATCCGACCACAATGGATGTAGTCACTGACTTCCATTCATCGCCAAGTGCAAGTAGGTAATTTCTGCCGAGCGCGAGATATACAATATCAAATCCAGATGAACAAATTCGTGCAAAGTCATATTCTATCATCAAGTCATTTTTTCGAGTACGAATCTCCCACTTCCGCATACCTGAGAAACTGCAGTCATAAGGAGGAATTAACTCATTCTCTCCAATAATACCAAAACCAGCTGAAACTATGACTAATTGAACCTCTAAACCTTTAATCTCCCTCAAAAGATCGACGCCTTTGGTAAGTTCTTGATTCAAGTATCCCGTGTACATCTCTCTTGCTCTGACTATGTATTCCCGAAGAAGCTCCTGCCACTTGAATAGAGCATCCTTTGTTGAAAGATTGTTGCATGATGGAGCGTCCTTGTGTTGTACCAATTTTCGCTTGCTGCAGCTTCCTACTACAAGAATACGCACGTTGTCCCCCACTCACTATCATAGTAGGAGGGTTTTGTCTTAAGAACTCCGTGCGTTAGCTTGGCTTGTACAGAGCCTGTTCCTTAGCCCACGTAATTGTTTCAGGATCAATTCTCTTGAGTTCTCGTTCAGGGAAGTCACTGAGTAGATTCCATCCAATATCCAGAGTCTGTTCGAAGGAACGATCCTCAAACTCGCCTTGATTGATGAACTCAGACTCAAACTTGTCAGCAAACTTGAGATATTTTTGGTCACGATCTGTTAGCGCCTCTGAACCAACCACAGCAACAAGGTCACGAAGGTCGCGTCCCTCTGAATAACCGTAGTAGAGCTGAGCTTGGATTTCTTTGTGATCGAAACGAGTCATTCCCTCACCGATACCCTCTTTCATCAGACGACTCAGAGAAGGACCAGGGTCAATAGGAGGATAGATACCTCGCCGATGCAGCCCACGTCCAACGATAATTTGACCCTCAGTAATATATCCGGTAAGATCAGGAATTGGATGTGTCATATCATCTTGCGGCATGGATAGGATTGGCATCTGTGTAATGGTTCCTTTTCTCCCATGAATACGGCCTGCACGCTCATAGATGAGGCTGAGGTCCGTGTAGAGGTAACCGGGATAACCACGCCGACCGGGAATCTCAGACCTTGCAGCACTGATTTCACGTAATGCCTCTGCGTAGTTGGTCATATCAGTAAGAATAACGAGAACATGCATATCGGATGTGTATGCCAAGTATTCTGCAGCAGTCAGAGCAGCTCGGGGTGTGATTATTCGTTCAATTGCGGGATCATTGGCCAAGTTTAGAAAGAGTGCTGTATGCTCCAAGGCACCTGTTTCTTCGAAAGAATCCATAAAGTACTGAGCTTCTGTTGCAGTGATACCCATAGCTCCGAAAACAATGGCAAATTCACTCTCTTCTCCGGGTATCTTGGCTTGACGAACAATCTGAGCAGCTATTCTATTATGTGGGAGTCCAGATCCTGAGAAGATTGGGAGCTTTTGACCTCTGACAAGGGTATTCAGACCATCAATTGAAGAAAGTCCAGTCTGAATGGGTTGACGGGGATATTGTCTAGCATAGGGATTAATCGGAGACCCATAGATATCCCAATGATCTTCTGCAGTAAGTGGAGGCCCTTTATCAAGAGGGTTCCCAGCACCATCTAGAACCCTTCCAAGAATCTCTGTGGAAACGGGTAGTTTCATGGTTTCTCCGGTGAATCTGACAGAGGTGACATCAGTATCCAGACCGCTTGTCCCTTCGAAGACCTGGATTACAGCCCTGCCCCGTCCAGTTTCAAGAACAGTCCCTGTTAACAACTCGCCACCCACTGGAGAACGTATCTTAACGACCTCGTTGTAAGAAACATCATGAGTATGTTCTACAACTAAGAGGGGGCCACTGACATCCGATACTGTGCGATAGACAATTGAGGCTTCTTTTGACAATAGCTATACCTTCCGGGGCATGTTTTAGTATCGGGGCGTATCCATGACTGAGTTTTAAGAGTTGCGAAGTGCAACTCAGAGTAATAATGGAGTAATGTGGAAGAAAACAAGGATAGGAGCAAGCATAAGAGACCGGACGATGAGAGATTGCCCTCGCGATTTGAAATCGTTCGGGCTGGGAGTGAAATACAGAATTGCTCCTGTAAGACAACAAATTCCTGCGATTACGTCACCGACCCATACGAGGACATACACAATCTCTGCATCAGTCATACCAAAAAGCTGTAGCCATGCAAGTGTTGCACTCTCCATCGTAACGGGAGCTATACTTGAGAAACTTGCAACAAGATTCACTACTAACGGACCTCCGAAGTAGAGTCCAATCCCAAATGCCACTAATACTTTTGAGAGTCCATCACTCAGACCTGTAGCGTATAATATCAGACCAACAAGAATGAGAAGGAGATAACCACGTATCGCGAAAGCAAACAAGGCGTTCAATATCTGACTCATTGTAGCGAACCAAGCTTCTGGTAACGTGATATCGAAGGGAGATTGCGCAATCATGAATATGACTACTGGAGGAATCATTGGTCTCACAATATGGAATAGATATTAGCAAATTTAATGACCACTCAAAATAACTCGGAACTTAGAATTTTGAAATCTTCAGTCATTGACACCTTAATTTTAGGAAAACGTAGAGCAGCCGCAGGATGATACGTCATGAAGTAGGTACGACCTTTTGCTTCAAAGAACTTGCCATGAGACTCTGAAACACTCCACGGCCCAACCATTGATGCAATTGCCACTCCTCCGAGAAGTACTACAATTCGAGGCCGTATTAAATCAATCTGCCGTTCAACATAGGGACGACATGTTTCAATTTCTGATGGAACGGGAGTCCGATTATTTGGTGGCCGTGATTTGAGTACGGATGTTATGAAGACTTCATCTCGAGTTAGTCCAATAGACTCTATCATTTGTGTCAACAAATCACCAGATCGGCCCACAAAGGGTCTTCCAGACTCATCCTCCTTTGCACCTGGTGCTTCACCAATGAAGAAGAGTTTTGCATCAGATGAGCCCTCACCTGGAACAGCATTCAAGCGTGTGGCATGTAAGGGACAAAGCTTGCATTCTCGAATAGAATCATGAAGTGCATTCAGTTCTTGCTCTCGTGTCATCTCACAATCACAAGCCACATTTGAAGGGATAAAGACCACGCTGTACCTATAAAGCGTGTTCAGCAAGATACCCGGATTCGGACATTTCTTGGAAGAGAGACTGAAACTCACGTTCCATCTTTTTCTCAATAGCATCCATTTGGGACTCATAGGAATCCCAAGGGGTGATTTTCATGCGTGCGATGTTATCAAGTATACTCAATTCTAGAACTCTTCTAACTTGAATGCCCATCTTCACAGCCGTTGTCATTCTCTGTGCGAAACCGATTATTATTCTGAGCATCCGATAGGTCTTGCCAATCGGAGAATAGGTATCGATCTCATGGATTGCACTCTGAGTAAGGAAGTCTTCCTTAATCATACGTGCAGCCTCAAGGACAGCGCGTTCAGACTCAGGTAGTGCATCAGGACCTACAAGTTGAACAATTTCGCGAAGCTCTTGGTCCTTCTGGAGTATGGCAAGTGCTTCCTTAACAAGATTAGGCCAATCATCACCAAGATTTGCCTTGTGCCATTTCTCCAACGTATTAAGATAGAGTGAATAGCTTGTGAGAGTGTTTATTGCAGGGAAGAACCTTCTAGCAGCTAGATCTTTATCAAGAGCCCAGAATACTTTCACAATCCTAAGAGTTGCTTGTGTTACAGGTTCTGAGAAATCCCCGCCAGGAGGCGAAACAGCCCCGCATACTGTGATTGATCCAAGCCGGTCGCTTGAACCGAGAGCCTTCACTCTGCCACCGCGCTCGTAGAATTGTGCGAGTCTCGAACCAAGATAGGCTGGATAACCTTCCTCTGATGGCAATTGTCCAAGCCGTCCAGATATCTCACGTAACGCTTCAGCCCAACGGGATGTCGAATCAGCCATCAACGCAACGTCATAACCCTGGTCTCGGAAATACTCTGCAATAGTGACAGCTACATAGATGGACGCTTCTCGTGCGGCAACTGGCATGTTGGATGTATTAGCAATCAGTACTGTTCGTTCCATGAGCGGCCGACCGGATTGCGGATCTTTCAGATGGGGCCATTCTTCAAGAGCCTCAGTCATTTCATTTCCTCGCTCTCCGCAACCAACATACACAACCACTTGCGCATCAGCCCACTTAGCAAATTGATGTAGTGTCACAGTCTTGCCAGTTCCGAAACCACCAGGGATAGCTCCTGTGCCTCCCTTAGCTTGAGGCATGAAAGTGTCAATGACGCGTTGTCCAGTGAGTAATGGTGTGTCCATTGACACGCGATCCTTGAATGTACGACCAATTCGGACTGGCGTCCTTTGCATCATCATGACATCATGGATATCACCGTGACTATCTTTCACCTTGCAAATAGTTTCGATGACAGTATATTCTCCCGTTGGCACTATTTCTATAATTTCTCCCACAACTCCAGTGGGAATCAAGATTCTTGAGGTAATAATACCAGTTTCTGGAACTTCACCAATGATATCGCCAGGTTCGACTTTTGCACCTACTTTTAGAGTTGGCTTGAAAGTCCACTTCTTTTTCTTATCCAATCCATCGACATTAAGTCCTCGCGATATGAAGTCACCAGATATATCACGGAGGGTCGGAAGCGGACGCTGGATACCGTCATAGATGGAACCAAGAAGACCCGGGCCAAGTTCGACTGATAGTGAGTCGCCAGTAGAGATAACAGGCTCACCTGGAGCAAGACCAGATGTTTCTTCATAGACTTGTGCAGTAAATTCATTTTCAGCTACTTCTATGACCTCACCGATGAGATTTTGATTTCCAACTCGCACAACTTCGTACATCCGAACAGAGGGGAGTCCAGAGCATACTACTACAGGGCCTGCAATGGTTTCGATTCTTCCAATTAATTCTGTCAACGGTTCACATCTCCATGATAGCTTTTTTAGATCTTTATCTCTATTCCAACGGCTCTTCGTATCAATTCTTTCAGAACTGTTTCATATGCCCCTGTGGATCCATTCCTATCTGGAACCAATAGAATAACAGGAACTGGGGATTGTGAAAGCTCAACAATGGTATCTTCGACTTGCGATGCAAGAGCCTCAGTGATTATGATAAGCCCCATACTTGGGTCCCGAAAGAAATCAAGGAGGAGTTCTCGTGTTTCTTCTGGCGATTTCGGAGTGGCACATTCACTTACTCCAACTAATCTGAATCCTGTGACTGTATCTCTATCGCCTATGATAGCTATTTTTTCACTTGACACAAGTACTTCCTCTGCAGCCGAATTGCACGCTTCTTTTTATAGTCTGCCTAAAAGCGTTTGGAAACTGGCGTATGTTTCTTTTTCAAGCTATCTGACAGTAAAAAGGGGAAGAATATCGAGTTCATCAATCAATGTCCAACAATAAAGACACTTGAGTTGGATTGGCTTTCGTGACACAACTTGGTACTTACCACGGATCGGCTCACGTTCTTTATTGGTTACGCATCGTTCATTGGGGCATTTCATTATGCCAGTGATTGTTTCTGGCAATTCAACACGGGTCTTCTTGATGACCTTAGAGTCCTTGATCAGGTTTATTGTTGCTTCTGGGGCCACTAACGCAATACGCGCAACTTCAGCTGAGTCGAGAGAACGATTCTCAACCTTCACAATGTCCTTCTTCTCTATCCTTGAACTACTAATATTCATCGCTAGAGAAACAACGCTACCACTCTTGCCAGTGATTCCAAGAATCTTAAGGACTTCAAGAGCGTTTCCTGCTCTAATATGGTCGATTACTGTTCCATCTACAATCTTTACGATTCGTATCTTACCACTGACTTCTTCAGACATTTGTGTCACCACGGATTTGTTTGATGATACAGCTCAGTATTAGACCTTGTCCCTTGCTTCAAATCTAGCCAGTTCAAGGCGAAAGTTGATATGGGCTTCGGTATGACCTCTCGCAAGATAGACGGTGTGATGGTCTTGGTCCTTGAGAATCTCGGTAAATCACTCAACTCAGCGCTGAAGAAGCTCTTTGGTGCAAACATTATCGATGAGGAATTAGTCAAAGAACTAGTGAAGAACATCCAACGAGCGCTGCTTGTAGCAGATGTGGATGTCAATCTAGTGATGGCTATCACAGATAGAGTGCAAAAACAGGCTTTAGATGAAACTCTTCCGAGAGGTGTATCACGCCGTGAGCATATCATTCGAGTCGTCTGGGACACTCTAGCCTACTTTCTTGGAGAGAAGACAGTACCTCTGACGATTAATCCTGGCAAGCCCAATCTTATCATGATGGTTGGTATTCAGGGATCGGGAAAGACTACAACAATAGGAAAACTCGCACGTTACTACCAAAAACGAGGAATTAAGAGCGGAGTTATTTGCGCCGATAACTTCAGACCAGGTGCATATAGTCAGCTGAAACAATTAGCAGAACGATCCAATGTGCCATTTTGGGGCGATGAGAGCGAAAAGGATGCTGTCAAACTTGCAAAGAAAGGATTCAAGGAGATGAAAGATAAGGGTGTAGAACTCATCCTTTTAGACACCTCAGGACGTCATAGAGAAGAAACTAGTCTCATCAAGGAGATGCGGGATATCTCAAAATCTGTTAGTCCGCAAGAGATAATACTGGTCATCGATGGTACTCTCGGTCAGCAGGCAGGCATCCAAGCAGAGGCTTTTCGTAATGCGACAAATATAGGTTCAATTATTGTGACAAAACTCGATGGCAGTGCAAAGGGTGGTGGTGCCTTATCCGCTGTAGCCGCTACGAAAGCACCAATCAAGTTCATAGGAACTGGGGAAGGAATGGATGCAATCGAACCATTCAATCCAACCAAATTTGTAGGCCGACTCTTGGGTATGTCAGATATCCGAGGGCTCATAGACAAAGTCAAAGAAGCACAGATTGAGGTTGAGGAAGACGCTGTCAAACGGATAATGAAGGGACAGTTTTCGCTGAAGGACATGATGGCACAGCTAAAACAACTCAAGAAGATGGGACCGATTGGTAAGGTAATGGAGATGTTAGGTCTCCAATACAAGCTACCCGAGGGCATTGCAGAAATTCAAGAAGAAAATATGAAGAGATGGGAAGTCATCATGAACTCTATGACCAAGGAAGAGATGGATGAACCCAAGCTCATTAAAGCTTCAAGAATAAAGAGGATTGCCAAAGGCTCAGGTACATCTCAAAAGGATGTACGCGATCTGCTAAAGCAACATGAGCAGATGAAGAAAATGATGAAACAAATGGGCAAACAACGGAGAGGCCGAAAAGGTGGTATTCCGGGACTCCCTGGCGGACTGCCCGGAATGTAATCAGGATTTGAGTTCTGATGCGACAATTCCTAGTGTTGTTTGATGATATTCCAATAGACAAGGCATCTGTAAAATCGGGGCGCAATTCATCAGAAGTCGTTACAGCATGCAGGTGTGTGAATGTAGGTCTATTTGTGTCAGGGAACCTGCGAAGAGATGTAATTGTTTCAATTGCTAAAGGATCAATTAATGACATGAGTATAGTATCATTTCCAGGAAAATCTTTGAAACGTGTATCGCCTGATGAAAGATCAATCTCATTTTTTCTACTGAAATCATTAGGTGTCGCTGGAAATTTTCCACAAGGCTCACAGAAAATTCTAGAGAATGGAATTATTGTGACAAGAACAGGATTTACAGAATTCATTTCCGAACATATGCCAGACCGAGTTTTCATTGCTCGAGAAGGAGATGAGTTCACCCTTAATTCAACTTTCTTGCCGGATGATGTAATCTTAATCTATGATACTAGAACGCACGTTGATTGCGCTGGCTCAGAATCCATCAATTTTAAGGATTTTAGAGCGTATTATACTCAGCCATACGCATTACATCCTGAAAGATTCATCTTGGATGTCAATGAGCGAATAGATAATGAAGAATAGGGCACATGAAGAAAGCTTCATAATCTTAGTATACAGAAAAAAGTTGACCATCATTGCCCACTAATGTGACTCCAGAATTCGATAGACAACGAATCATATACGAGGAAACAGAAGACTTAGCTCAGAGGATAGTAGAGCTTGAGAAGCTTCTCTCTCTTGCACCTAATCATAAGGGCGGAGAGAGGATGGTTGCGGATTACCGAAAGAAACTTGCTCAGCTAAAGGCCTTGCTTGAGAAGAGAAGAGAGCAAGAACGGGCGCGACGATCTGGAGGCGGTGTAGAAGAAGGAGTCATCAGAAAAGAAGGAGCAGGCCAGATTTGTCTGATTGGCGTGACAAACAGTGGCAAGTCTACGCTCATCAATGCAGTTACAAATGCCAAGTTGGATGTGGGCGATTATCCATTCACAACACCCCTGCCGACCCCTGCAATGTTGACTCTGGAAGATATCAACATCCAGCTCGTTGAGATACCAGGTTTATTCGAGGGTAGTCATGAAACAGGTATAGGAAGACAGGCACTTGCAGTTGTAAGGAATACAGACTGTATTGCAATAATTGTCGATTTATCACAGGATATTGAGTCACAAATGAAGGTAATCCTTGGGGAGTTAGATACCGCAAGAATTCGCCTGAATAAAGAGAAGACTGCAGTTCGAGTAGAGAGAGTCGGTCTTGGTGGTCATATGATTTATGGAGTACAAAACTACCAGGGGGACATCGAGGAGGTCAAGGAGTTTCTTAGTGCGCGTAGAATCTCAAACATTATCGTCAGATTCCAGAAACCTGCAACATTCCAGCAGTTGGTTGATGCATTAGATACTAGCGTTGCCTACGTTCGGGCAATGATAGTTGCAACCAAAGGAGATGTTCAGGGTTCAGTGGCAAGATTCAAAGAATTAGAAGAGAATTATAGTTCTCGATTCGATATCATACCAATCTCAGCAGAAAAGAGAGAAAATCTAGATGGAATGAGCTGGGCATTTTATCGGCATCTCGATATATTAAGAGTCTATACAAAGATACCAGGAAAACAGAGAGAACGCAAGCCTATTGTTCTTCCCGAAGGCTCTGTTGTAGAGGATGCCGCAGCAAAGATTCACAAGGAGTTGTTTATTGAACGATTCCGCTCTGCTGTAATATTCAGAGAAAATGATAAGATAAAACGGAGAGTGGTTGGTTTAAACTACCCACTCCAAGATAGTGATGTTATTCAGCTAGCTCATACCTGAATAGCATTAGGAGTGTGAATCTTTGGCAGAGCTTCCAAACATCATCGTTGTCCTTGTAGAGCCTGAGAATCCAGGTAATGTCGGATTTACTGCGAGAGTCCTCGCTAATTTTGGTGTGAAGGAATTGAGGATTGTAGGTCCTGACCCACGTGAAGACTATCAAGCACATATCTTCTCTGTCCATGCACATGATATCCTAGACTCAGCAGGTATCTTCAAGGACCTTGAGTCTGCAATTGATGACACAGATGTTGCATGGGCGACAACTGCAAGATCTGGAGGTAATCATAGTGTAACTAGAGCCTTGGTCCCATTACATGAGTTGCCTGACCCGACCTCGCTTGATGGCAGGATTGCGCTCGTCTTTGGTCGTGAGAGTTCTGGCCTTACAAATGAAGAGATTGGGCTTTGTGACCTTTCTTTCACAATCCCAACCTCGGAA
>JAOUFI010000060.1 GCA_029858305.1 Candidatus Thorarchaeota archaeon | reverse complement strand
TTGAGAAGGGCCCTTCAACATTTAGAGTGTCTCCAACATTCAACTCAAGTTTTTGAGCAACATCCAATGAGAGAATGATGCTATCATTTCCCAGATTCTCAAACATCTGATCGATGTCCCCAATGAACCATTCAGGTTCCCAATAGGCAACCTGTCTCCATGTATCAGGTCGAATTCCTCGAGCATCTATTGTATTTGTGCCAGCTTGTAGATTGAGTGTATATTCTGGTGTCACCGCGAGAACAGATTCATATCCAGACACTGTATCAAGCAATTCTGTGACATTAGTCCCAGCAATTAGCTCAAGCCTGAGATCTGCACCTACATCATATCTAGCTGTCCTCTCTGTGTAATCATATTGAGAATAGAGACTACCTGTAGCAAAGATACCATATGAAACAATCAAGGCAGCTATGAAGACAAGCGTTGCATTTCTCGCTGGATGGCGCTTGACATTTCTTGTGGCCAGATTCCCAAATGCACCAAAGAATCTCCGCCCAAGATTCATTACAGTTTCTTGGAATTTTTGCGAACCGCGTATGAATACTTTTGTAGCACCGTAGAGGAAGAGCAGCGGACCGATCGTGTTCAGAATACTGTCTATGGCAGTCCAAGCAATTATCACAATGGAAACGAAAAGATTGCCGAAACTTATACTTCCAAGCAGTGCGGTCATATCAATGCCGAGTGTCCAGACCACAAGCTTGTAGGTCCCAAGAATCAGTGATATTGTTGGTAGTAGTTGTTTGTATTCAGAGGTCTCTTCAACGAGAATGTATTGCTTTAGAGCGTCAAGAATTTCAAGTTTAGAGGCTCGTCCAGATGGACGCCAGACAGAGAACAATCCAAGAAACATGCCCAATACAATTGCGAGAATTACCGACACGAGATTATCGAGGATTGCTTGAAACATATTCAAGTTTTCAACGCCGAGAACAAAGTATGCTGCTGCTGTGCCAAGGAAGACCGATATCGCCCCTGCAATTCCGCCTATTAATGCTCCTTCAACTAAGAACATTCTTCTGATAGTGCCGCGTTCGTATCCCTTGGTTAGTAGGAGACCAATCTCACGCCTTCTGAAGTTGTATCCTACATCGCTTACCATTGTTCCTGTGAAATATGATAGCAGAAAGATTGGGAGGGATAATGACAAAAATTGGATACTCATCGCTAGTTGTGTTATCTGATAAATAAGAAGAGGAAAACTAAGATTTGAAGAAATATCACCATGGTACGCAACAGTATGTGCACTGATTCTATCTTCTAGATCATTGACCCTCTCAAGGGAGTTTGTGATATCGTAGGGATTGAGGTAGCTTGCTCTATCTATTTGTAAATGAATCGAACTGGTAATTCCTACGAGAGTATGATTGCTAACAGAAGCAGCTTCTCGAATGATAGAATCCATAAATAAATCCCAGTCTGTAAGAAGGAGATTATATGAGGTGTCAAAAGTAAATCCTCGGGCACCCCCTCCTAAACCGCTAATAAAAGCCATAATTCCACTAGCGAATGATGGGATTATCGCATCTCTGTTTCTTGTTGGCAGATCAATATATCCAACTACAGTCAGATTCCTGTAAATGACTTGAGGCGGCATAAACAGTCGTGCAACCATAACCGGGACTTCAATGACCTGACCCAATGAAAAGAGTGATTCATTTTCAGAACCACGAACTACATAGGTTTCATTTGGTCCAAGTGAAAGACTACCTTGGAGTACCTGTATTCCAGATCCCAATGCAGAGGTCATTTGTATGCCTGCTATTGTCATATTCACTCCGGTGCCATTAAAATCAAAAAAGAGTCTTGATGTATGAGTGGCACCAATAACACCATCCAGGTTCGTCAAATCAGTCTGAAGTGTAGTTATGTCGGAAACCGTCCAATTTGAATTGACTGAATTTACATCGAAATCATACAAGATATCCTCAACAGTAGCATTCAATGCATCCTTTGATAAGAGGTCAGCGGCAACATTAGTAGATGCAAAAAAGGTAGTAGCCAAGAGGACTCCTATTGTTAGAGCGATAAACAATCGATAGCTTCGAACAACTCGCTTGAGAGCATATCTGAACATGATTCCTCTGACCTCCTCCCTTTGAATATTTGAAATCTTATAAACTGGCCCAAATGGAATAATGTCCATTATCAGGCTGTATTGGTAAGTTTTCGTTTTGCATAGAGATATGCAACTACACAGACAATGAATCCGGTAATTACACTGGAGATGACGACAATTGGCATGGTTATGGATGGATCCGGAGGTTCTGTAGTGTCTGGTATTATTTCTACTGAAATATGTCGACCTTCCCTGGTGTTGTTTGCCAAATCAGTTGCTGTTACATATATATCATACAAGCCAAAATTATGAAGCGCATCTAGGTTGGTGACATAGAACGTTCCGTTGAAGGGCATAAGCTCATGAATTGTGGTATTGGGTCCATCGACGTGAACGCTCACATTGGCAAGGTCCAAGTCATCATCTGTCACATTTGCCCAGACGGTAAATGCCGCACTCTCATTAGCTCTACCCGTAATTCCCCAGTCGTATATCGATGGACTCACGTCAGCTATGCGATTGAATTCTTTTTCACCAAATCCATCTGTTGTCTGTGACTCAACTCTATTTGTTAGAATGGCAATATTCGAAACTAAGATCAGTAATGTGACAACCACAATGATGTTGGCGCTTCTTTGATGAATAACCATAGCAATCCTGAGTCCTGTTGATTTTGCCTTAATTAGCTCGCTTGTTAGCGCATTATATCAGGTTAGGAAACTTGCAATCATCATAAAATGAAGATAGAATAAGGTGGGCATAGCGTCATGAGGGCAACGCGCCGTATTGCCGCGCCACCACCTAATGATTTTGTACGCCGCGTTCCAACGAACCTATATTGAAGCCGTTGCTAGCCGTCACCGCACGCCTAAGTAACGACGGCCCACATTGAATATGCTATGCCCTTTCTTTACTAATGAATGGGCGACAATTGCAGTTAACCCTTGCGGTCAACGACAGTTTCCCATCATTGTTTTGGCTGGTTCTTGGCCGATTCATAGAATCAAGAACCATTGCTGATATGTTATATGATATACTATTACTTTTAAGCCTTGCTTGATGAGCATTATGAATTCAATACACTAACACAAAGGACGTATAGGGGAGCATGGAAATATCTAAGGAAAATGTTAGTGAGGATTGTCAAATCGGAACCTTTTTCCCTCGAAACGCGTTTTCCCTTTATGCCGAGGTTCAGAGCATAACATCTTTATGAGAACCTGTTCAGAGAAGCAAACCCTTGAGGAGCAGGACTATAGTTCTAATACCTTGGTCATGCAGTTACTATCAGATGGAGACATGATTTAATGCGAGTGTACCTTGATGCCAATTTCTTTATCAGTGGATTTTCAGACCGCCCCAAAGATGTTGCAATAATAAAAGCGGCAGCGGATAAGATCGATGTAGAGCTATGGATTACAAGACAAGTATTCCAAGAACTTCGTTGGTATCTTCGACGAGAGGTTGAAACAATCATCCAAATTGATGAAACGCTATCCAAAGACATCAAGGCCTTTACGGAGAGCATTAAACGCCCTGAGAGCTCGCTTCCTCAAGCTAACGATATGAGTCTTATTCTGGCGGCTATGCGTTCTAAAAAATCCAAGATAGTAACAAGTGATATGAAATTACTAAGCACGATTCAAGAGCTAAAGGTGGATGTCGAAGGAATTGTTGGCTCTGCATTTGTGCTTGAGTTGATGGAGTTAGCAGATGATGAAGATATGAAGAAGTCTCTGGCTCCTATTAGAGATAGAATCTATTCTGAAGAAGTCCGCTACAGTATAGCAAGGCAGGAGTCATATGATCCAGTGACTAGGATACGAATCATAGAGGACCATGCTCTTCGTGTGTTAAGAGCCGTCAAAAGACCTGCAGAGGGTCTGGATAGACAATTGGCAAAGGGACAACCACTGTTCGTCTTAGATTTTCTCGAAGACATCAAGGCAGATATACCAAATATGTTTGATGATTTCCGTGATGGAAAGTATGATACTCTAGCACTTGAGATAGAAACTGTCCAGAATGAGATTGAACGGCTTCTGATTGTTTCAACATTGACTGAGGATACAGAAACCCATGGCAAACTTGTTCGACATGCTGCGGACCTAACACTATTTCTATATTATCTTGAGATGATTTGCCACCTATACCGAGGTACACGTGAGGGGATGGAAGATGCCTTAGTAATGAGTGAGGAAGCATTCAGACTTCTCATGTTCGCAGAGGTGCAGAACAATGAACTCAAAGCATCTGTCTTCTTTGTCAGAATTCTTCTCTCTCTCATAAGAGAGGATTATAATGAGATAGACTACTTTTACAGTCTTTATGATTCAATGATTAATCGTTTATCACTTGATACCATGATGGAAACGACTGAGGGATTCTACATCACAATGCAGGTTCTTAGATCTGAAGTGATGGGGGGCTTCAGTCTTACCAAGACAAAGCTCCAGTTCCCAGATGTGACAATAGCAATGCTCAATGATATTGCTAAATACAGTCTGCTCTTCGATGATCATGATAATGCTTGGCAATTAGCAGTTACTGCCTACAAGATTGGTGTGGCGTATAACAGAGAGGAGGGCGCATTGAGCTCATTTAGAATGCTCTACAAAGTATCATCATCATCTCATGATCGGTTCAAACCTGCTTTAGAGAAGATCTCGGAGCACGCTCTCAAAGCCTTTGTCAAGAAAGGATGGAACACAAACTTGGTCACGCCAATTCTTAATGAGGTTCAAGGAGAGTTTCCACGTATCGAGAATATGTCAACAGGAGGACCTGCACCTTTCAAATCAATACCTGACGAACTCAAGGGTTGGATGGATGTACTTACTCTTGAGAATATCGAAGGAGAGGAGGTTCTTGTTGTACGAAATGAGATGTTACAGGCTAGGATTGCCATAATGACCAAACACCATCCTATTCTTAGTACTTTAAAGACAGGTCATAAGGTAGCTCTAACAAAAGGAGAGTTTGAAATAGCAAATACAAAAACTGATGTAGTCAAAAGCTATTCTATTATCTTAACGGTTATTCCAAGTGAACTTTCAGAAATATCTTATGAAGGTGAATATGGATTCTCGTGCCTGAAGGTCACGGTCCCAGAAACTGAAGCATAAAATAAGAGAAGGAAAAAGAATGGACATTTTCATCTTAACAATTCTCATCATTGTAATAATGACATTGACAGTATTCAATTACTATCTTAACCTCGCACCAGGAGCTGATCCAGAGGACTTTCAAATTGGTCCACGTCAACTCAATATGACTTGTGATTGTTCTCTTAACACCTTAATCTTGGGGGGTATCCTTGTTATCGCGCTCAGTGCAGGTTCTGGGATGTTTGAATCTAGAATAGAACTCTATGTCACAGGTATAGTCGCCTTCACAGTCGTATCAATTGCAGGAATAATAGGCAGAAGAAGAAGATATAGAGAATGGAAAGAGTTTGACAAAGTCATCAGAAGGGCGATTCCAAAGACTCACCTTATGACTCAACATGGAAGTCCTGTTGACATCATCTTTGACGAAGAGCCTGATGATGAGGATGATTCCGATTACGAAGATTTCTAGTTTGCTCATGAAGAATCTAGTTGGATTTTATCCTCTTTCAAGTTTGGTAATTTAATTGCTAATATCTTTCCTTGAGATGATGGATACGCTGAGAATGAGTGGCTTTCGCCAGGTTCCGCAATGACAATGTCTCCAACCTCAAGTTGAATATGAGTTGCATCAATGTACATTTCAAGAGAACTCAATGCTACGAACACCTCTTCCAACTTCTTGTGAATGTGCGGAGATGTTTTTGATCCAGCTGGAATACTCACCATAATGAATCCGCCATTATCTATCTTCTTTCGAAATCTAATGTCAGCAACATACTTCGCAACATATCCAGCTCTTGCTATTTCTTCGGCATCGGAGGCTCTGTATACTTTGACCATATTGACCAATCAAACTCAATTAACACTGAAGATGAATTTTATTCTGTGACCAATAGGTATTAGTTGATTATTGTATATCTAGCAAGAGAGAATGTCAATCCAGATACCTAGAACGAGATTAATTTTCAAGGTCTTAGTGATTGGTAGAGACCTAGCCTTACAAACTGGCTTTTTGATACAAGTATCTGGAAGAAATATATCAACACAGCTATTCAACACCCTTGGTATTAGCCTTGGAATTGCTCGGTTTGATGGAGGTGAGGATTGTAGTGTTACACTACAGCTCTGGGCAATACCTCAGAACGAAAGAGTATCTGGACTGAGTCAGAGTTTTACTAAAGGCCATCAAGCTATCTTTGTGATTGTCCGACCCAATGAAGTCAGAGAGGTCCCAGAACTCATTACTAATCTATCACTCAGATTCAGCTCCAATGTTGTTATAGGTGTTGTAGGTTCATATGATGAAGCAGTACAGGCGTGCGAAGATTTTGGTGCACATTATCGTGAAGGCTACAAAATCTTGCAAGCAAGTGAAACTAGCGACGTGATCAGTCTTCTTGCTCATAAGATTACGAGCAAGAATAAGAGAAAGATACAATCTTCAACTTTCATCATACTAGATGAATCAATCTGTCCGACATATGTACATCCAATTTATAGACTTTCTGAGATTGAATGTACTGATGAAGAAATTAGTGATATTCGGACAATCTTACTAGACCAAGGTTTACAGCTAGCAGGAGATACTTGTAGAATTCAGATAAAAGAAGGCAAGGCGAGTATTTCTCTCAAGACGGGAGCAGTCAGTATGGAGCCAGATATTTGTAATTTTTGCATTCATCAATGCAAACGTCAAGCAAATGTCTGCATCATCGCAGTAGACTCGGGATGGTCTTCTCAAGGTATCAGTCAGAAAGCACTATTGATAGCAGCCAAAGTCATGGCTATTGCTGAACGGAGACTTCCACAGCATGTAGAATCGCAAATACTGCGAGCTAGCATATGCGCCAAATTCGAGTTAAGTCTTGAACTTGAGAGAAAAGGAATTCCGGCAGACTTACTTGCTGCTTATTCTCGAAAATCTATACCTGTAAGGTCACTTCTGGAAGTGGCAGAAAAAAGGGTGAAAGATGGTAAACTTCCGCGTGGGGCATATCAAATTTTGAAAAGCAGACTAGTTACAGTAGAGAGATCAATTAGCGACTAGAGGAGAAGAATGATGACCTACAGGATTATTTCTATCATAGGGGGTTCTGATTCAAATCATGATGTACTTGAGCTCGCTGAACAAACTGGAGCAGAAATAGCCAAACGAGGAGTTACTCTTGCATGCGGCGGGCTTGGAGGAGTGATGGAAGCAGCTTGTCGGGGAGCTAAGAAATTTAATGGTCTCACAATCGGAATCCTTCCTACTGAGATGAAAGAGCACGCTAATGAATTCGTTGATATCGTGATTCCAACAGGACTTGGCTATGCACGCAATTTTCTTGTAGCCAAAGCAGGAGACGCAGTTATAGCTCTTGATGGCTCTGCAGGAACTCTAAGTGAGATTGCAATCGCATGGTTCTCAGATAGACCAATCGTGGCACTTACAAAATCTGGAGGATGGGCTCAAAAGCTCGCTGGAACACAGATCGATGGACGACGAAATGATGTCGTGCACTCTGCCGAAACTCCTAGGGAAGCAGTACAAATGGTCTTTGATGCACTTAATTGGAAATAGGTGTATAGTGAATGGATGCGCTTGTTCAGTCGATCTTCAATGGTAAACAAGATTTCACACAAGAAGAAATTTGGCACCTTGCCGGCTTAACTATTGATCACTATAGAGCTAGCCCAAACGTTGTGACAATTCCTTCTCAGAACTTGATCTTCGTCGGAGACTTGCATGGAGAATTGCAGAGTGTGCTGTCAGTTCAACGATATATAGAGAAATACAATAATCACTACTTCATCTTTCTTGGAGACTATGCAGACCGCGGTCCTGAACAGGTTGAAACCATTAACTTAGTTATGGCACTAAATCTTGCCTATCCGGATAGAGTCCTGTTGCTTAGAGGTAATCACGAGTCTAATGAAATTGCTGCTCGCTATGGATTCTATCATGCTGTTCTTAGAGAGTTTTCTGTAGATGTATTCAAGTACTACTCAAGCGTTTTTGAGGTTCTTCCTATTGCCGCCTATCGTGAAGGATTTGTATTTGGTTGTCATGGAGGAGTTCCTGAGGGTGTGGCATCGATAGAAGAAATCCAAGCACGAAATAGGAGAAATCCAAATTTCCCAGATGATGTCATATTCCAATTAGTATGGAATGATCCTCGAGAAGGGAATTTTAAATTCTATCCTAACGAGCGAAGCTCTCGAGCTCGACATTATGGGCAAATAGCATTTGATACATTCATGGAGAATATTAATGCTCAAGTTATGTTTCGGGCTCATGAAGTCATTCCCGAAGGGTATTGCACTTTCTTCCAGAAACGGCTTGTAAGTGTCTTCACTGCAACCTATATGGGTCGCGTACGCCCCAAAATAGTGCGTATAGGAAGTAGTGGCGTAATAGAACCCTTGGATATTCGATAAGGAGTAACAAAGTAAAAGAGCGTTTGACACATACTATTAGTGGAGTGAACACTTTGGCAGGTGATAGCAGCACTTTTGATGATCTTGATGTATACTCAGAAGATGTTGATCAAATGGATTTCAAGGTGATAGTTGTCGCTGTGCTCGCAATCAGCTCGGGACTCTTAGGTATCATCTTGACTGTTGCGAATTATTCTTTCTGGTACTTCCCCGGACCTCTTGTATATTTGATTATGGTTGTTTCCCTCTCCGTTATTACAGGCACAATAGGCCTCATCTCTTTGATCGCTGGGTGGGGATTATGGCGCCTCGAACCATGGGCATGGAGGACAGCAATGGCAGCAGGCATTGCATCTCTCATCTTCTACCTACCAAAGCTAAGCTTGCCTCTTATCGCGATAAATGCCGTCCTTGTCTATTTCTTAAGGGATAGCCAGCTGAAGAACATCTACGATGAGATAGTACTCCCATAGAATGAAAACAAAAGCTGCCAAATTTTACAGATATAGCTTAGTACAACCCTAGTCATTGAGGCAACTTATTAAGATGAATGTAAAGGGACAAGATAAAATAGAGAATGAAGTTCATCTAGGGTTGATTTTATTATGCCTAAGGTTGCTGTAGTCAAGACATCTCCGAGAACAATCTACGAAGATATCTCTAGAGCAATGGACTTTGCTGACTATGACAAGTTTGTTTCCAAGGATGTTGCAACTACAATCAAACTGAATCTATCATGGAGCAAGCTATTCCCAGGATGTAGCACCAATCCATACATATTCGATGGAATGCTCAGAAAGCTCATTAGTGATGGTTTTGATAGAAGGAAGATTCAAGCTGTTGAGAACGAAACTGTTGTTACGAATATCTATGCTGGAACTCGAAATAATAATTGGTATCCTGTCATCAAAAAGCATCGAATCAAATTTCTCCCATTGATTAAAGCGCATTATGTTGATGTCAAACTCCCAAGAGAGACCCTTGTTCTAGAAGACATATTCGGAGAAGTCATCGCTCCTAAGGAAATATTTGGTACAAATATTATTCATCTGCCCACCATCAAAACTCACGGTCATACGCAAATGACTGGTGCATTGAAAGATAGTTTTGGATTATATCTAACAAAGAATAGGCATCTTGCACACCTGAAGATACACGAAGTACTTGTAGATCTATTACTTCTCCAACAAACAATCTCAAATTCTGAGTTTGTCCTAACTGATGGAACTATCATGGGCGATGGTGCCGGTCCACGAACAATGATTCCAAAGATAGGCAATGTGCTCATTGCAACAAGCGATATGGTCGCTGCAGATACAGTTCAGACTCGTCTCATGGGGATTAACCAAAAACTCGTGCACAAACTCCAGATTGCGAAAGAACTGGGTCTTGGCGAATCAGACCCCAATAAGATAGATATTGTTGGTGACTTTGAGTCATGGGAGGATCTACCGAACTTCCACCTGAGCTCCGGGAAGAGCCCAGTGATTACTTGGAACCGTGGATTTCTTAAATTCCCGGGAATGAAAACATTCTTGTTCAAGTCCCCATTGATGTGGCTTCCCACTCAACTCTCCGGTCTGTATCATGATGGTATCTGGCTTCCTCTCAAGGGAAAGAGATGGGTGAAGTGGTTTCTTGAAGAAACTGAATGGGGAGCACTATGGAACTCGTACACTGAATGATTGGAGGATTCAAAATGGCTGTTCGCGATTATATTCGACTCATGAGACCTGCACAATGGTATAAGAACCTCCTCGTATTCTTAGCCATTGTATTCTATCAAACTCCTCAAGTCTGGCCTTGGTTAGAGACCCCACCAATTCTCGATATGGCAAGATTCTATTCCTATCACCTACCTCTAATCTTGGGATTCATAGCATATTGTGCAGTTTCAAGTGCAACATACATTGTCAATGACATTCAGGATTTAGAAGCAGATGCAGCTCATCCAGAGAAGCGAAACCGACCTCTTCCTTCTGGAGCGGTGAGTCGAAGAACAGCACTCTATTTCGCTTATGCTTTGCTAATTGTAGGATTATTCTTATCTTTCATCCTATATTGGATGTTCTTCCTCACAGTGATTCTCTACATCATTGTTTCACAGCTCTATAATAGCTACCTCAGAAAACGTGCCATAATTGATGTAGTCACGATTGCAGTTGGTTTTGTCATTAGAGCAATTTCTGGAGCAGTACTCTTGAGAATCCCCTTCACATCATGGTTAGTAATTGGTGTCTTCTTCTTTGCCTTGATACTTGGATTTGGCAAAAGAAAGAATGAACTTCAATACTTAGGAGCTAGTGCTGCAACCCATAAGCCAGTTTTTAAGAAATATACTGACACTATACTTGACCACGGTATATCCATGTCAGCGACATGGTTCGTGTTCTTCTACACACTCTATTGCTACAATAACTTTGCAAGTAATATGGATCATCAACCCATCATGCTTACAGTTCCTATACTGGCCGGATTAATTCTAAGATACGTCTATCTGATTCATATTGGGAGTCCAGTCGGTAGAAAACCCCATTTGGCAATTAAGGATAAAGGAATTCTCATAGGGGGATTTTTGTTTCTGATAGCACTAGCGTGGACGCTTTTCTTCTGGGATATGGTTATGAATTCCATAACAACTGTGTTCCAGGCGTTTCTAGACTTCTTGGAAACGATATTTCCGCCGCTCTTCCCGTAGGGTGTTAAAGTTGAATAACCGCTTATCTGCCTTTGATTTACATATGCATACATACCACTCCAAAGATGGATTTCAAAGCCCATATAATCTCTTTAAAGTGATGAAAAAGAAAGGACTCAGGGGTGTTGCACCCACCGAGCACTATCGAGCAGCAACTTTGAAGATTATTCATCGAGATGGCAGATTCATCATACCTGCTTGCGAATATAAGTCCAAAGACTTTGGTGAAATTATCGGCATCTTCATAGCAGATCATATAGAGAACAGGACTTTTGCTGAGATAGCAGATGATGTTCATGATATGAATGGTCTCGTCATTCTGCCTCATCCTATGGATCCTTTACGAAAGGATGCTGCAATTAGACGAGGATTGCCTGAAAATTTGATAAAAAAGCATGTGGACCTTATAGAAGGCATGAATTCAAGATGCATAATCAATAGTTTCAATACACGAGCTCAAGATCTTGCAAAACGTTTGAACAAGCCATTAACAGCAGGTAGCGACGGTCACTCATTCTTGGAGATGGGACATGCAAAGACATGGTTGCAAGACATTGAAACCTCTGAAGATATCTATGAAGAGCTAAAAGCTGGTCGAACTTGGATTACAGGCTATCCGTCAATCTTCTTTACACACATACCTACAATGCTGTGGCAAAGAATCAGGAGGATCTCGTATGACAAATGGTGAAATTCGAGTCGATGGCTCCAGAGGATCATTCATCAGTACGAGGAAATTATTAGGATTTTTGATATTCAGTGTCGTCGTTTTTGCCTTGGTTGGGTGGTACGGCAAAGTAGACGATGTGATATCAGCACTAATTGCAATTCCTTGGTTTTGGATTCTACCTACTATGATGACTCTATCTTTCTTGAACTATGTGCTCAGGTATTTCAAGTGGCAATACTATCTAAACCGAATCAATGTAAATCTCACTCACACAGATAGTTTTGGAGTTTTTCTCGCTGGATTTACTCTTACTGCAACTCCTGGAAAAATAGGAGAAGCTGTCAAAGGATATTTCATACAAGAAATCGATGGAACTCCTGTGGCTAAGACAATGCCAATAGTAGTATCAGAGCGTGTTACTGATTTGCTAGCCATGGCTATCTTAGCTCTTGTCGGTTTCACTTTAGGAATTAGTGCAGGCGACCAACTCTTCACAGTCATCCTTCTTGGCGGTGCTGCCCTTATTGGAGCCCTTGTTCTTGGAAATAGAGCATTCTATCAAAGAATATTAGTAAGAATGACATCGTTTGGCCCGTTAAAGAGATTTCAAGACAGTTGTGATCTCATTGAATCTACAATGACCAAGACATTAAGTCCAAAGCCAATGCTGGTAAGCACTGCTATAAGTGTTCCAGGATGGTTTATGGAGTGCATAGAACTCTGGCTCTTGCTCAGTATATTATCGGGTGTTGGACTCCCATCTCTGACTTTTGCATCGCTAAGCCTTCTTCTGAGTGCGACATTTGTTCATTCAACTGCCTCAATCATTGGAGCCGTGACAATGTCACCGGGTGGTGTAGGGACATATGAAATCACCTCAGTGGCACTGATCACATACCTCCTAGCAATGGGTGAAACATTAGCAAGCGCGGCAACCATACTCATTCGAGTTGTGACTCTTTGGTTTAGCATAGTTGTAGGATTCATTGCTCTGGCAATCATAACTCGCAGAATAAAGAGGAAGAGAGAGTCTTCTACAAGTTAGTTACTCTCTTAC
>JAOUFI010000059.1 GCA_029858305.1 Candidatus Thorarchaeota archaeon | reverse complement strand
TCAAGAACCATTTTTCTTTCATAGTCCATTGTTTGAAGGCCCGACCCTGAATGGGTTACCATAAGAAATCCAGGTCTATCACTCAAACCAAAACACCGAGGCAGGTTTCACGCAGGCATGTATTAACTTTCCTCTTGTGACTGAAATAGAAGGAATAAAGAAGAAGCCATCAGAATGATGACTTCAGGTATTCTTTATTATCACTCACTCATCAGTAGGTTCGTCAATGATGGTCAATACTGGGAGTTCAGCAACAACTTCAGACTCAGCGATTACGTCGTTAGGTTGCACTTCTGGAGCTGGGGATGACCAGGTGGCTTCTTCAGCTTTGGGAACCTCATGTCTAAAACCGTGAACGATTAGGACTACCCCAATGAGAGATACTACCCCACAACTTGCCAGAGTTAGAGGAAATCCAATAAGAGTAATCAACCAGCCAAAGAGAGCAATTTGAGGAATAGCAAATACGGTTGCAATTGTCGGAAGTAGTGAGTACATGCTGTTACGAATTCGGTTTGGAATAACATCCAATAACACTCTCTGTGTTAGTATGTCGGCAAAGCCCCCGAAGAATGACGTGGCAACAAATGTTGTAAAGATAAGTCCAATTGGTAGAAGATTCTCTAGTGGGAGAGTTAATAGCTCAACTCCGGTGAATGGCCAGTAGATTGAGATGATATTCGCAGATTCACTAGCAACAGGAGGGAATAGAAACATGACAGTTGCAAATACCCAGAAAAAGACAAAGCCACATGTCTGGATCAATCTAAACCGTGGAATCCATTTCTTAGGTTCGAATCTGCGTGACCAGATACCGGATCGCTCCTGAGCAAAAATCCCAGGCATGAAAAGGAGGGTTCTAAATCCCGCCACTGCAACGTCAGTTATGAGGTACAAATAATACATCGGAAAGAGAATCAGATTACCCCATACCATGATACTACTAGTGGCAATCATTCCGCCTATGGTTATGTACCGTACAAAGGGATATTTGAAGAGAAAACCTACTCCTCCCTTCAATATTGAAATATACTGTCCCATTTCAGGGCGTTTTTCACGCTGTGCCTCTACCTCTGGAAAGTCCCGGACTAATCTGAAGGAGATCAAGGCCAGTACGACTGCTAAGACAGCTTGAAACTGAAAGACCCAAGGTCGTGATAGGACAACAGCAAGCACACTCCCAGGAATGAGGGAAGCTGTTGCAACAACTTGCATCATCATGCCCATACGCCCCCAGAAAACACCGTACTGCTTTCGATCCGAATCCCCGGGCATTGCAACTCGATAGTTATTATCAAACCAAGCGCCCCATGCACCGCTCTGCTGACTCTGAGCAAGTCCTGCTAATACATAGATGATTACCAGAAACCAGAATGGGGTGGTCGTCGTGACAAAGGAGAGCATGTAGAAAGACAGAGCGAAACATAGTGCTGCTGAAGATACTACCCATCTTTGTCCGATCCAGTCTCCGATTGCTCCAGTTGGGTAATCAAGAATCGTCTGAACAACCATTTGAATGACAACAAGCGTGCCAACAAGGCCCATGCCCTGCAAATACATGCCAGGGCCGCCACCCAAAGCCTCAGCTACAAAGATTACATAGAATGTTGTAGATAGTACAAAGGTAAAGTTGGCAAGTGGACCTAGTACAGCCATAATCTTGGCTAATCTAAGAACCTTCTCAGTTGCCTCTGGTAAGCCAAGAAAAGATTTCATTCGACTCATCTTTTATCACTCCTCTGAAAAAGACACTGAAGTGAACAATGAGGGATAGAGTTCTCAGGTCTATTTGACTGAGATATGGAATAAAGCCATAGGTTGTTTGTAATAGGATTCATTTCTATCAGCACTCCATTTTGGAGCAGCGGCCCCGTGATCACACTACCGGGACCGCTGCGGAGATAGGAGATTTATCCGGTGTAAGCGTAAGTTGAAACATCATGGCTCATTGTGATATTGTCTGACTCCCATAACATAATACCCCAAACGACTGGACCTTTATCGACCTATTCTCCCATGTCAAGCAGGGCTTGTCTGAAGTCAGTCGTAGAGTCATTATCATTCACCTTTGTTATGATTCAGTCAAACACATATAAGTTTGTGGTACAAACCATTTGTAATATAAACCGTTTACATTATAAACATTTTGTACGACGCAGTAATCCTCTCGAAAGGGATAGAGATTGTCGAAAATCATAATCAACTACCTTCTGAAGTAAGCCTCTGCAATAGCACGGGTGGAGGTGATGGTTGTAGGTCTCTTTGTCCTCTGGTCAGTATTCATCTGAATTACCTCTTGTACGCATAAGCATAGGCTAATGCTTTTGCACGTTGAATATTACGTGGAGATTCGTATTTCCTGTTCCGATTATGTGAGTTAGTATCTAAAGCCATGATGATTCACAACCTATCATATGATGGTCACAGGTTTTACTACTTCTGAGCAAGAATGACCATATCCATGGTCACTCGGTGACCACTTGGCTATTGAAGTGGGATCTGAATAGAACACAGAGATATGATTCTCAGTATGTGTCATGGGAGATTACCTCACACGTGTAATGAAAGCATAAGCAACAGCTTGAGTGCGGGGAACACTTCGGATTGCGTTATTCTTCGCAAAAGTTTCGTTGTTAGTTGTTAGAGCCATGATTTTTCACAAGAAGTAACAGTTAGAAACAGTATATATAGCAAAGCCACTTCTTGTGGTCACACAAGGGAGTCACAATTTGT
This sequence comes from Candidatus Thorarchaeota archaeon, assembly GCA_029858305.1. Classification (GTDB taxonomy): domain Archaea; phylum Asgardarchaeota; class Thorarchaeia; order Thorarchaeales; family Thorarchaeaceae; genus SMTZ1-45. The sequence goes on along the minus strand of JAOUFI010000059.1, from coordinate 10,349 downwards.
GACCATCCCAAACTCCTAAAAGTGCCAACAAGAGGGCGAGGAACCATGACTGAGGACAATCAAATACAACAGCTCATAGATTACTTTTCACTTTTAACAGGTAGGGAGCTTCATAGGCTATTTGGTGAGCAGAAAGGGGATGCACTCCATAGTTTGTACGATAGGCAATTCAGGATACATTATAATAACTACAAACACATGATGCCGATCCACCTAGCAAAAAGGCATGGTATTAATTCACTCTTTGTAATGGCTCTTGATGATACTTTAAGGGAGATAAAGGCATCATACTCCCAACTTAAAGTGTCTGTCATTAGTATCTATAAAGAAATGCTACAGACATTCTTCGAAAGTGAGGTTCGGCATCTCGAGGAGAGTGTCGATCCTTGGGGAGCTTTTATAGAGTGGATAAGAAAGGGAAACAGAGCAAATTATGATAATGAGTTCTTCAAAGTCCTCGAAATTCAACAAGATGACCAATGCTTTGGATTTGATATTCAGAAATGTCTCTACTTCGATATCCTTCGAGAAGCGGGTCGACCTGAGCTAGGACCGATTCTGTGTGATTATGATGACATGCTAGCCAACTATTTGGTAAAATGGATAAAATTCACTCGATATGAAACCATAGCATCAGGAGGCAAACGCTGTACATTTCGATATGAGAGACTATAGGTGCATTGAGAAGCATTACTGTTTCATTTAGACAAACATCGATAGAGTCCCTCATCAACAGACAGACATATTTAGTAGCTATAAAGAGCGAAGAACATCTCTCACAGAGATTACGAGGCGGTATATGATGGAGATCAAGAAGATTGCAGTGTTGGGTGCAGGACAGATGGGCAATGGGATAGCCCATGTCTGCGCTCAAGCTGGTTATGAGGTCAAAATGCGCGATATTGAGCAGAAATTCGTGGATAATGGAATAACGACCATCAAGAAGAATCTTGACCGAGGTGTATCGAAGGGCAAGATGACTCAGGATGAGGCAGACGCAATCTTGGGAAGAATCAAAGGGGTTCTTGACCTGAAGGATGCTGTAAAAGATGCAGACTTAGTAATAGAAGCAATTCCCGAGATTGTCAAACTCAAACTTGATACTTGGAAGGAAGTCGATGGAGCAGCCCCGAAACATACGATTCTTGCCTCCAATACGTCCAGTATAAGTATCACGCAGATGGCCGCGGTCACGAAGAGACCTGACAAATTCATTGGTATGCACTTTTTCAATCCTGTGCCTGTCATGGGTCTTGTCGAGATAATCAGGGGTCAAGCTACAGCCGATGCAACAGTAAAAGCTATCGAGGATGTTTCACACAAAGTTGGGAAGAAGACGGTAATAGTCAATGAGGCACCAGGCTTTGCCGTCAATAGATTACTAGTACCAGCTCTCATTGAAGCGGTTTTTGCTATTCAAGAAGGTGTGGCTACTGTAGAAGACATGGACCTAGCTATTAAATTGGGTCTAAACTGGCCTATGGGCCCACTAACATTACTTGACTTTGTTGGTCTTGATACAGCGCTTTACATAAGCGATTACTTTGTAGATGAGTTCAAGGACAGCAAATATAGAGCGCCAGCTTTACTACGGAAGATGGTCAGAGCTGGTTGGCTTGGTCGGAAGTCTGGAAGAGGTTTTTATGATTATTCAGGCGAAGAGCCAAAACCAATGAGATTCTAGTTTAATTGATAAGATGACCCAAAGGGTCATCTTCTTCTCTTTTACATTAAGATAAATAACAGAACATATCCAAAGCATGCAGTGGTGTATATGCAATACGAGGAAACCAACTACATCGGGTATGATGGAACGCATATGTTCATGGCCCTTTGGCGTCCTGATAACGATAATCCGAGAGCTCTACTTATTGCACTCCATGGTCTTGGTAGCCATGCTGGCGATTTCAAAAATGTAGGTCAATACTTTGCTGAACGCGGAATAGCTGTTTTTATTCCAGACATGCGTGGATTTGGACATTATTCCGGTTTGAAGGGTCATGTTATGAATTTTGATGAGTATGTTGAAGATATCCAGAATTTGATTATGCAGGTTAAGGATAGATATCTCAACAAGATAACATTCCTTTTCGGGTCATCGTTAGGGGGTATAAGCGCAATTCGCTATATCATAAAATATCCACTTGATATTGATGGGCTCATCCTTCAGTGTCCTGCAGTAAGTCAGACACTTGATATCAGTTGGGGTAAAAAGGCTGCAGGTCATCTCCTATCCCTACTAAACGTGAAACAGTATGTTAACAGTGATCTCAAATATGACGAGCTAACCCGAAGTCCCAGTATCATAAAGGAGCACGAAACAGATCCTTTGAGATTTGAGATGGTGACACCACGATTTGGCATTCAGGCACTAAAATCCTCAGACGACGCTTTCAAATCAGCTTCATACATTCAGTTACCCGTGCTGCTTCAACAGGCAGGTCTAGATACCGCAGTCAGTCCTGCCAGAGGCAAGGAGTTTTTTGATAGACTGAGCTCAAAAGACAAAACATGGAAGCTCTATGAAGGACTCTATCATGAACTGCATGTTGAACCGGAGCAAGACCTAGTCCTAAGTGATATGGCATCTTGGTTGGAGAAGAGGCTTCCAACCTAGTCAAATTGTTTCTCTTTGTGATGGCCAAAGATTATGTGGGGTGGAATCAACAAGGCTGGGACACTTGTCAATATCACTATCGCCCAATCAATACTGTTTAGTGGTACAGTTTCGAAGAGAGCTGCCATGGGTGGAAAATAGATAGTCAATAAAGTCAAAACAACTGATAGAGCCACAGCGCCCATCAGCACCTTGGATCCACGTACCTGAGTCTTCCATACAGGATGGTACTCGTCCCTACAGTTCCACACAAACAGAAGCTCGAATGTAACTACACTCACAAACACGGCGGATCTTGCATGGGTCAGGATATACTCCCAACCAACTCCTGTTACACTTGAGATATCTGTGTGCCAATCCACAACAGGACCAGTTATGCCAGGAATCCATCCACCATAGATGGTCAGAGTTGACATGAAAACGGTCACTGATGCCAGAAAGGCGACGAAGCCTGCAACTACAATAAATGAGCCCATTCCACGGTCCATCATCTTTGCGCCTGGTTTCCGTGGGGGACGATTCATGACTCCAGGCTCAGGTGGGTCGACACCTAGAGCTAGTGCTGGGAAACCATCTGTAGCCAGGTTCAACCATAGGATCTGTATTGCTGTAATTGGTAAGGGCAAACCTAACATGATTATAGTGAATATGAGGAACACTTCATCAAAGTTGGCTGAGAGCAAGAAACGAACAAACTTGCGAATGTTTGAATAGATCTCACGCCCTTTTTCAATAGCTGATACAATTGTTGCAAAATTATCATCTGTTAGAATAACATCCGACGCCTCTTTTGTCACGTCAGATCCTCTGATACCCATAGAGATACCAACATTTGATGCTTTTATTGCAGGAGCATCATTCACGCCATCCCCCGTCATGGCAGTGATTTCATTATTCGCTTTTAGAGCTGTCACAATTCTTAGCTTGTGTTCGGGTGCTACTCGAGCATATACATTGCACCTCATGACAGTCTCATTAAATTCCTTGGGAGATAATTGATCGAGATCCACACCACTAAGGACCTCTCCATCCCTATCAATCAGACCAACTTCCACAGCAATTGCGCGAGCAGTCAGCTTGTGATCTCCTGTTATCATGATGGGGCGAATGCCTGCTTTCTTGCAGAGCTTGATAGCATCATTAACCTCTGCCCTAGGAGGATCCATCATTCCTACAATTCCTACAAAAATGAGGTCACGCTCAACTTTCTCAGGTTCCCAATCAGGTATCTCAGACTCTAATGGTCTATATGCAAAAGCCAGAACACGGAGTGCATTCTCAGCAAACCCAGCACTTATTCCAATAATTGAATCATGCATCTTTTGTGTGAGGGGTATAATCTCCCCATTTTCATAGATACTCGTGCAGAGGGGTAGAAGAACCTCAGGAGCACCCTTTGTACAGGCAACGAGTTGTCCATCTGTTTCTTTGTTGATTGATGTCATCCGCTTTCGTGCAGAGTCGAAGGAGATTTCAGATACTTCTGTGTATCTTGCCATTGTTTCTTTGTATGTAAGGCCTGCCTTTTCAGCTAGTACGAGTAGTGCACCCTCTGTCGGATCTCCAACAATGGTCCAATCAGACTTCTTTGTTGGTTCGTCTTGAAGTAGTGAGTTACTGCAAAGTTGACCAATCTCTAAGAGTTTTCTTGCATGCAGGTCTGAAAGAATGTCAAAGGATTCGCTTGCGCGAGTGAAAGCTCCATCCCTATTGTATCCAACACCACTTACTGATATTGTCATCCCATTCGTGAAAATTGTGGTTGCAGTCATCTCATTCTTGGTGATGGTTCCAGTCTTGTCTGAACAAATAACAGTCGTCGAGCCAAGTGTTTCCACAGATGGCAATCGACGAACAATAGCGTTTCGTGCAACCATACGTTGTACTCCAATAGCAAGTGTAATGGTAACAACAGCAGGAAGACCTTCTGGGATGGCAGACACTGCTAGTGCAATCGCTGCCAACAATTCTTCTACAAGGCTATCAGAAACATTCTTGATTATTTCTGCAGCAAGAACAATCGCGCAAAGCGCAATGATAAGAAGGCCAAGTTTCTTACCTAGATCTTCAAGGTCTTCCTGGAGAGGTGTCATCGACTTGTCGCTTTCTTGGACAAGCTCCGCAATCTTACCAAATTGAGTTTTCATCCCTGTAGATGTAACAATTGCATTTCCTTTACCAGCTGTTATTGATGTGCCCTGAAAGACCATGTTCTTCATATCACCGACGACAGGTGAATGCAAGTGAATGGGATCAACTACCTTACGAACAGAAACTGATTCACCTGTCAGAGGGGCTTCGTCTGCGGAAAAGCCAACTGCATAGATAACGCGACCATCAGCAGCTACAAGATCACCCGATTCGAGCCCTATCAGATCACCAGGGACAATATCTCGAGAATCAATTATAGTCCACAGACCATCCCTCTTGACTCGTGCTTTTGGAGCCGCCATCTGTTTTAGAGCCTCTAGGGCCTGCTCAGACTTGTATTCTTGGACGAAACCGAAGACTGCATTGAAAATCACAATAGCAGAGATGACAATGGCATCGATAATTCCACTCTCTTCTTCCACACCTAATATCGACGTAAATAACGATATTAAAATTGCAATCATTAGAATCATGACCATAGGATCCATGAATTGCTGTATGAACATCCTCAGAGGACTTATTCCACCAGTTTCCAAAAGCTCGTTTGGTCCATATTGCTGCAATCTGATTTCAGCTTCTTCTTGAGACAGACCATCAACAGAAGTATCAAGTTGTTTCAGGACATGCTCGACATCATTATCGTACCAAGATTTCTGTGCCATTTTGAATGCTCCGAGTCAAAACAGGGATAATGTTTGAGGCGAGGGTCAAACGTTTTAATGCTATACAAAAACCTGCCGACTTGTGTAAGTAAAAAGGGAGGTTTTAGCTGTTTCGAAAACGTTAAAGTCTGTCCATAAACAGAACGCCTCAATCACTACGCTCCGGTGAAGTATATGTCTGAGAAATCAAAGTACAACTTCAAATGTCTAGAACAAAAGTGTACAACGAAAGCCTGCCATATCAGACCTCAAGTGACTGTTACACTTGGAGACCTGGGTAGATGGACTGCTCAAGGCTATCTTATGAATATCATACCAGGTGTGTCAATGAAGATGCCAACAAGCGAGGAAGACGGACTCGTTTTAGAAATGGCTCGAAAACCTCTAGAAGAAAAGCCAGAGAGTACTTGTTGCATCTTCTACAACGAGAAAGCAAATGGTTGCGAAATTAGGTATTCAAGACCAATTTCTTGCAGAACATATCCGCTTGAGTTTAATGGAGAAAAATACTACCTTAGTAGTAAGGATTGTCCCGGAGTAGGGCATGGAGAAATCAGCAAGGAAGTTCTGCAAGCAGCAAGGAATCTTGCAGAACAGGAGTATAAAGAGAGGACTGAAACAGACGCAACACTTCCGGCAATCTATTCTATCATCATGACCGAACTTATCCGACAATCTGCAGAGGCTATGAAGAAACGGTCAGAGGATGAAAAGAAAGAACAGGATACTAGTAAATCAGAGAAATCTGATGAAAATCCGACAACAGAAAATGGTAAAGATACTTAGTGATCTCTACGGATTCAATAGTATCAGGTCCTTTGGGGAATAGGTTATGACCTCAGGGCCATCCTCACGAATGTAGACTAGATCTTCAATCCGAATTCCAAACTGCCCTTCTAAATAGACGCCAGGTTCAATACTATGACACATTCCAACACCTAGTTCTTCTGCATTTCCGCGGACAAGATAAGGTGGTTCATGCACCTCAAGACCGATTCCATGGCCCAAGCGATGAGTAAAGTAGTCTCCATAACCAGCCTCCTCAATAACACGTCGAGCAATTCCATCTGCATTCCCGCAAACAACGCCACGTGAGATTTTCTCTATTGCAGTTTCTTGAGCCTTTCTTACAATAGAATATACTAACTCAATATCCTCTGATGGCTCACCCAGAACACCAACCCGGGTCATATCAGTGTTATAGCCATCCAGTGAACATCCACAGTCCATTAAGATAACATCACCCTTTCTAAGCTCCCTATTGCTTGAATCAGCGTGGGGAAAGGCACTATTCTTACCAAATTGAATTGCAGCAAATGAAGGAGTCGCACCTTGACGAATGACCTCTTCTTGTACTATCTGTCGGACCTGTAGTTCAGTCATCCCAATCTGCGATGCTCTGAAAGCTTTCATCACCGCATCGTCAATGATGTGTCCTGCTTTCCTCAATAAAGCAACTTCATGCTCTGATTTTATAATTCGGAGAGATTTCATAGTAGGGGTAATTGAAAGCACCTTCTTGAACTTGCCAAACGCTTTCTCTAATAACCAATAGATGCCAAGGGGGAGACTCTCATCTAGAAGAGCTGTGGGACCATCATCGCGTTTTCCAACCAATTCAGCAATTATGCCATATGGACTTTCATCCTCCTCCCATGGGATGATTTCCTTTATCCACGTTTGAGAAGAATGATTAGATTCCTCGAATGCGGGAACAATGAGCTCCGGTTCGGCTCCCTTTCTAAGGAGAAGGGCAACAAGTCGTTCTCTCATTTGATGGGGATATCCTGTAAGATATTGAAAATTAGCCTCAGGAGTCAAAAGCATGAAGTCCGTATCCGAATCATTCAATTGCTTCTGAATTTGAATAATTCTCGATCGATATATCGATTCATCGAGCATATTTCTGCTTTCACAACCTTGCTCTAGCTCAAAGCTGGGTGAATAATAGTTTGACGGTCTACGACCATATGAGTGAGTGGTATGCAGAATTACAGTTATTAGGGGAACTGATTGCCGCCACTGCCTAAGGCGAATTCGCATTGACTGAAGAGACCTTTGTCACCATTGAAGAACCAAAACTACCAGCGAAGGCATTCGTTGTTGGCGCTTTGACTCAATTTGCCTTGGGTCTTCATGCTCCTTTCCTTCAAACATATCTTGTGGATATGCAGACAAACCTCTATGGAACATTAAACTTTACTCAGCTTGGCGCATTCAGAAGTGTAGGAAATGTTGCTCCAACGGTTCTTCAGCCCGCCTGGGGTGCAGCATCAGACAGAGCAGGTCATGCAAAGGCATTTGTTGCTTTTGGGACGATGATGGGGCTCACTTTTGTTTACCTGTTCCTATGGGCTGCAACTCCAATCGATATGATACTTATGTATGCAATCCAGTCTATTCTATTCAGTATACAGATTCCTACTTGGTTATCATTAATAGGAGGTCTCATGGGAGAGAAGAATAGAGGAGACCAACTTGGAAAATTAGGAATGATTACTAATGTTGCTTCGCTTGTGGCAACGATGATCTCTGGCATTTTGGCCGGGATTCCTGGTATTCTACCTTTATTGAGATCATCCTTTGGCGATTTTGGACTTGTCATCTTTCCATCAGTAGAGTCTTGGAGAGAAACATACTATATCCCATTCTTCCTTACTGCGGTTATAGGAATATTATCCTCACTACTCTCTCTATCAATCAAGGAAAAACCTCTGAAACATGATGGGCCAAAAAGATTTCCCCCAATGCTTAAACTTCTATCACGCCCTGGTGATTTCAGAAGATTCAGTTTTGTTGCAGTGTTCTTCTCCTTCGCTATGTCAATGGCATGGCCATATTTTATTGTTGTTCAGAGAGAGTGGCTGGGAAATTCAATCCTTGAAATTGCAATAGCCTCTGCTCTCATGACAACCTCAACAGTAATTTTCACCATACCTTTCGGGCGACTAAGCGACCGAGTTGGTAGAAAGCCATTGATTCTATTGGGAAGAGGATTCTTGTTCCTAGTCCCCATAATGTATGCTTTTGCGTGGAATGTCTGGATTGTGTATGCTGCGAATATTCTAGCAGGATTTTGTACAGCTTCAGCATTTAATGCAATTACTGCCTATATCTATGATATTGCCCCAGCTACAGAGAGAGGTTCACATATTGCTGTATTCAACACATTCACAGGGCTTGTTTATCTCTTGGGCTCATTATTGGCAGGTCTCTTGGGTCAGCTGCTGTTGGTTGTTTTCAGTAGTGAATACCTCGCAGTATTCTTGATGCTCATCCTGAGTGGAATCCTACGTTTTGTAGCATCATTCTTCTATCTGCTTATCAGGGAGCCAAGACAATATTCATCTACTATCTGGAGAGAGTTCAGGTCCCTGATTCAAGGTAGACGACATGATGCAGACCTTGTCTAAGATAGACAACCTTAAGGACACCTGCGTAAACCTGTTTCAGAACACCTGAGAGGATTGGTTCTATTGCAAAAGGGACCCAGTTTTGAGGAAACTTGGAAGGTAGAATTTAGAAGAGGTGTTCTTCAATACGCAGTACTTGCTATAGTGAAACGTCATGAATCAGGAATTCATGGATATGGTATTGCTCGTGAGTTGGAACAACGAACAGACGGACTTCTACAGGTTAAAGAAGGAACACTATACCCGATTCTTCATCGACTCAGAAAGGAAAGACTTCTCAATGTATATGATGAGAAGTCGGACTCGGGACCAAGTAGAAAAGTCTACGTCTTGACTGGAGAAGGAGACCGTGTCTACAGACAGCTCACTGTACTTGTAGGTAATGTATTTGAAAAGCTGGAGGTTCTGGGAAATGATTGATAGTGAAACTGAGAGAATAATTGAAGATTATATCAAGAAGACATCTCGGCTTCTTCCAGATAGCTTTGCCGCTGAAGATCTAATTGCTGATCTTAGATCTCATATCTATGAAGCTTTAACAGAAAAAATAAGGAATAATCCAACAGAAAGTCAGGTAAGTCTAATTCAGGATGTACTTAATGGGGTCGGTACACCGGAGGATATTGCAGAGGAGTATGAATTAGAGCAAATCGTAGAATCTGAGCAATCAACAAATAATGACCGTTTCCAATATTATGTGATTCGTCTGGTCGCAGCGTTTGTTGTCGCAGTATTAGCAGCATGGGTTGTTTCTACAATAACCAATGGTGCCGTAGATTTCTACTTTGCAGTAATAGTTCTGATGGCTTTTGCAGTCATAGAGTGGTTCGTTCGAGCAAAACAGATTGGTGAGTCCTAGAAGGAAGTCTCAAGTAGGAGAGTTAACAATAACTACATTATGAAAATGGAAACCTTCTATTTTGAAGAGTCATCTCAAGAACATACTGACAAGGTCCTAGAAATTGTCCGAAACTTTCTTGAATCAAATAAATCGATTGAACATATTATCGTAGCAACAACCGAGGGAACAACAGGATTAGCTGCGGCGAGGAAATTTAAGGATAAGACTGTCATTATTGTTACTCACCAGACTGGATTTGTTAAACCAAATGAGAATGAATTAAGTCAAGAGAAAAGAGAGAAATTGTATGATGAGGGGGCTCAAATTCTTACCTCTACTCATGCATTCGCTGGCGTTGCACGAGGAATTCGAGTTCAACTCGGGGGATGGCAATCAACGGAAATCATAGCAGTGGCTCTTCGAACGTTTGGTCAAGGCACTAAAGTGTGCGCAGAGATTGCAATGATGGCTGCAGATGCAGGTCTCGTTCCAACAGATCGTGACGTGGTGTGTATTGCAGGAACAGGACGAGGTGCCGATACAGCATGGGTGCTACAACCAACAAATACACAATCATTTCCTCAGCTTAAGATGAGAGCATGTCTCTGCAAACCACTCTCATTCTAGCTGAAAACCTCTGAGAATTTGGATAGGAACTCCTTCTG
>JAOUFI010000169.1 GCA_029858305.1 Candidatus Thorarchaeota archaeon | reverse complement strand
GTTGAAGTAAGAAGGGAGCGGCGAAAATGAACAAGAAAGATAGTGAATCAAAGAATATCGAGCTAACTCAAGCACTTGAGATGTACGTGAAAACTATACACGAATTAGAATCAGAGTTCGGTGCAGCTGCACCTTCTGACATTGCTGCAAGACTTCAGGTCAGAGCTCCAAGCGTCACATCAGCATTGCAAAAGCTCGATTCACTAGGAATGGCAAAATATCATCGCTATCAACATGTGAATTTAACTGAAAAGGGGAAAAAGGTAGCTGAGATGCTTGGTCGACGACACCGAACTTTACTTGATTTTCTATTGCTAATCGGAGTGGATGAAGAGATTGCACTTAGCGATGCATGTGAAATCGAGCATGTGGTTCACCGCCAGACAATTGACAGAATTGCTAGATATCTTGAGAAAAATGCAGTTTAGGAATCATTTTTGATATAAGTGAAAAGAAACAGCGCTACTAGTTAATTACCAAATATCTTTTTTACAAGTTGCGATAATCAATGTTATGATTTCGCCTATAACTCCTAGATTAAAGTCGAAGGAGGCGGCAATGTGAGTTCGAGGCCGGATACATTCAAAGTCTTAGTTGCTGGAGATGAAGAACTTGGGTTCTGTTTCTGCGAAAAACTACTGGACAAGAAACTTGCAAACCCTAGAGAGGTAGCTAAAAAATCACTCGAGAGACCTTGGCCAAAGGACGAGTGGACCAAGCACTCAACGATTATGAAGGATGGTGACATTACTACGCTTGAGTTGGACTTGGAACTCCATGGTGCTTGGGTCTGGGAACTCTATAGCGCTCTTGAACCACGTGACTACTTCCGTCGATTTTCAGGTGTTATATTATGTGCAGATGCTATGCGTATCAATCTCCCTTCAGAGCTGTCTAACTTCATGGATTCTGTCAGTATTCACGTAGGACATCAGCTTCCTACAATCATGATCGTTGACCGTTCGAAAAGACTTGCTAAGGGACAGACTGATGCCTTGCGTGATATTGCCAAGACACTATCAGTTCCAATCTTCTTCGTTAATTTGTATACAGGGGACAATATTGATGTGGCATTCAAGAAACTAACTGATGAGATTTCATGCGACGCCTATGTTTAAACTAATCAATGAGTTTTGCAAACTCAACCTCAGATAGAATCTTCACACCTAGTTTTTGAGCTTTCTGAAGCTTTGAACCTGCCTCTACTCCAGCAACAACATAATCAGTTTTACTAGATACACTTGAGGTAACTGATCCGCCCAATAACTCAACAATTCTAGCAGCTTCGTCTCTTTTCCACCGTGTTAAGGTGCCAGTGAAAACGAAATTTAGTCCTTTGAATTTTCCAGAAGGAATTGAGCCCTTTTCCGGGATTGTTGACATCGATAAACCAGCTTTGGCTAGTTCAGATATAGTACTCTGGACCTTATCATCTGCAAAGAACTCGGTTATGCTTCTCGCAATCTCAGGACCGATAGTATCAATCTGCTGTAGCTCAGAAAGGGTAGCGTTCTGAAGTCGTTTCATTGAACCAAATTCGGTTGCAAGAACCTTTGCTGTCTGTGCACCGACCTGCGGGATTCCTAGTGCGAATAGCAATCGATGGAATGGTTGTTTCTTGCTCTTGTTAATCTCTTCAATGAGAGACTCTGAACTACGGTCGCCAAATCTCTCGAGCTCTCCGAGTTGTTCAGTGGACAATGAATAGAGAGATGAGATGTTAGTTACAAGACCAGCATCGATGAGCTGATCTATCCGTTTCTGACCTAAACCCTCAATATCCATACCACCTCGAGAAACAAAATGGGAAAGACTTCTCCGAAGCTGTGCTGGGCAACGGATATTTGTGCAAGTCGCGGTCTTCTTGTCACGACTAACAGAAATAGGACCTTTGCAGATTGGGCATTCCTCAGGTATCTTGAATTTTATTTCAGTCCCATCACGTTTACTCTCAATTGGTTTTAGAACCTGAGGAATAACATCACCCGCACGCTCAACAATAACGATGTCCCCAATACGAAGATCTTTCCTCAATATCTCACTGAAATTATGTAGTGTAGCTCGAGCAACCTTAACTCCGCCAACATTGACTGGCTCAAGTTCCGCAACAGGAGTCAAACGTCCTGTACGTCCCACCTGGACCGTAATCCCATGAAGCTTCGTGGTTGCGCTCCTCGGCTTGAACTTATAGGCTATAGCCCATCGTGGATCACGAGTACGCATTCCCAGTCTGTTCTGGTCAGTAAGATCATTGACTTTTATCACAATTCCATCAATCTCGTAAGGCAGTTCATCCCTTACAGACTCCATCTCGTTGCGATAAGCCAAGGCTTCTCTGATGCCATGATAGATTCGAGTACGGGCAGTATTGGTCTTGAGACCCCACTTTGAGAGAGTCTGTAGGACTTCCCATTGCGTCTTGAATGTTCGACCCGTAGCCTCAACAAGAGCATATAGAAAGATCTGCAGCGAGCGACCTGCAGTCACATTCGGATCGAGTTGCCTGAGAGACCCTGCTGCAGCGTTTCGTGGATTAGCAAAAGTTGGTTCTCCGTTTGCCATTCGTGCTCGGTTAAGCTCATTAAAACTGGATAGACTCATGTAGACCTCGCCACGAACAATTAGTCGATTGGGAGGTTCCTCGCCTTCAAAGGCAAGCAGGACAAGTGGCACTTCCTTGATCGTGCGAATGTTTGCTGTCACATCTTCTCCAGTTTCACCATCTCCTCGAGTTGAAGCAACAGAGAGCGCTCCGTCTTCATAGATGAGCTCGACACCAAGTCCATCAAATTTTGGTTCAGTGATATACTCAATAGTGGATTTCCTCAATTCAGTGCGACAAGACTCGTCAAAGGCAACGACAGCGGATTCCTCATACACTGTTTTGAGACTGACCATTGGGATTGGGTGACGGACGAGCCCAAGTTCCTCTCGTGGTTCACCTCCTACCTGTTGAGTTGGCGAATCAGGGGTCTTTAGTTCAGGATATTTATCTTCCAACGCAATGAGAGTTAGAAACAACCTGTCGTATTCAGAGTCAGGAATCACTGGGGAGTCAAGAACATAGTACCTGTAATTATGATAACGTATCGCATCTCGAAGTTTTGCTGCTACGGCTT
>JAOUFI010000058.1 GCA_029858305.1 Candidatus Thorarchaeota archaeon | reverse complement strand
GCGGTTTGTTAAGGGTGTGCATAGAAGTGGCTCAAGAGTGTTCTGTTCTCTTTCACCTACAAGAGCATTAGCAGAGATTAGAGTCGCTGGAACGATGGTCATAATACCAATCATGGGCGACATGATTGGATCTAGCATTGCTATGGTAGCCACTACAATTGCAGGCGCTGATAGTGCAAACAGCAAGACAAGTCCAATTAACATGACAGGTGCCATCGCAGCCATAATAACAAGACTATACTTGACCATCTTTACTTTCATTGCCATTCGTAGGTCAGCTCTGGCAACGAGCATCGATTTCCTTAGAGTCATTGGTTGACACCTCCTTTTATGACATCAAGGTACAGGTCTTCTAGTGTCGCCGCTTCTTCCGCAAATTCGATAATTCTGACTCCCTGAGACAGTAGCGATTGCATCAAAGTTGAGTTATTGCCTATTGGATCCTCAATGGTAACCTGGAGAGAGTCGACTTCTTTCTCAGCAGATGTCACGAATGACATGGATTTGGCAATAGATAGAGCCTTTTCTAGATCATCAGTAACACGAATCGTAAAATTCTGGCTAGCCTGCAATTTAGACTGAAGCTCTTTTGTCTTGCCACTAAGTAAAATCCGGCCCTTATCGATGATTGCAATCCTGTCGCAGATTCTCTGAACCTCCGCTAGATTGTGTGAGTTGATGAAGAAAGTTTGTCTATACTTCTTAGCAAGACTAAGGATAAGTTCTCGAACCTTTTTAGCGGCAATGGGATCTAATGCAGATGTCGGCTCATCCAACAAGAGCACCTTTGGTCGGTGAAGCAAAGCACGACATAACGCAAGACGCTGGCGATTGCCTGTGCTCAACTCTCCAGCAGGATCATCCTTTCGTTCCCAAAGCCCCATGAAATTCAGTAGCTCCTCGATCCTTTCAGGTATCTCTGCATCAGGAATTCCATAGAGCTTCCCAAAGTACTCCAAATTCTCATAGGTGGACATTGTGGAATAGAGAGTATGATTGCTCTCTTCTGGCATTACACCAGTTATCTCTCGAACACTTACTGGTGATTCGATGATATCAAAGCCCCCTATGCATGCTGTGCCTTCACTAGGTGTGAGAAGCGTGCAGAGAAGCCGAATTGATGTGGACTTACCCGCGCCATTTGGTCCTAATAGCCCGTAGATCGAGCCTTCAGGGACATTCAGCTCAATATGATCGACGGCTGTTAAGTCGTCAAATCTCTTCGTTAAACCTTTAATAATCACTTCATCCAATTTTTTACCTCCTAAACCAATATTCATTTGTTTTCCGTTGTGAGTTCATGACCAAGAATAGTTCGCCGCCCGATGTGTGTTGAGTTAGATCAAAGAATAGCTTAATCCTCCTGACAGCACCGTTTGGACCTAGGAATGCGAAGAACGAGTTCATTGGTAACTGTAGATTACTCAGCCCATGAATCTCAACCACAGTGTGGTCTTCACGTTCCTTCGGTTTTTCTCGTGATTCTGTCATAGTGATTCACAAGAAAATCATCTGCAAAACAGGATATCTAGCTGTGTCAGGTATGAAGTTGATAAGAATATCAGAAGAGGCTCGAAAAGTGTCAATTTGTAAAGAACGCGCTTTACATAGTGACTTGATTGCGTTTATCTAGACTCCTGCAGCCTGAACGGCTTCCTCAAGAGTGAGTCTCCTTAGGCTCTTGCAATTAAGCGGCGGTCTGTACATGATGGCTTCAGAATATAGCATCGCAGGATGTGATCTAATCTCGGTTGTAATCATGTCAACATGATTCAGGTTGTCAACAATAGCAATACCAATCAGAATTGGGTCACTTGCAGATGCAAGGATATCCCAGAGTTCGTCCTTGTAGTTCTTTTGCAGCAAATCCATGATTTCATTCCTTGAAGCACGCTTTGGGTCCCATTTTAATTTTAGAATAAAGGTAACCCTATCACTAACATTAAGACGCCATCTGAGTGAGAATCTAATTGCCTCGCTCTCTTCTAGTTCTCGTAATGTCTTTCGGACAAGGCGCACTGTCAGACCAGTATCTCTTGCGATGTCAGTAATCAACATCCTGGCATCCGTAAGGAGTGCTTTGAGGACCCTTAGCTGAAGATTCGTCAAGTTCGTTTTCTTGCCTCGTTGAACGAGCAGAGTATGAATTTCAGTGAAACTGACATGAGGGTTGCTCTTGAGAGCTTCAGCAAGAGTGGCCAGCTCGAGCGAGCTTGCATACTCTGCAATAATTAAGTAGTCCCCTCCATAAAGGGGAACAACCTGTCTCACGCCTCTATTCGTAGCAATCTTTGAAATGAATTGCGCTCTATCTTCTGTGGTGTCTGTTTTCAACCAGGCCATCATGTATTCAGAACCAATCATTGCTGGCGAGAACTCAATGGTGAATTCTGTCACAATTCCATTAACGACCAAGTCATCGACTCTGCTCTTGATGGCAGTAGCGGACATTCCTAGAGATTTGGCAATCTCTCGATATGGCGTCCTGCAATTGCCAACT
The DNA here is from genome assembly GCA_029858305.1 of Candidatus Thorarchaeota archaeon. Taxonomy (GTDB): domain Archaea; phylum Asgardarchaeota; class Thorarchaeia; order Thorarchaeales; family Thorarchaeaceae; genus SMTZ1-45. The sequence goes on along the minus strand of JAOUFI010000058.1, from coordinate 10,800 downwards.
AGCATGAGAAGTATCTGCTTGTCAATATGGTCTAGTTTGGTCATCAAAAGAATTATCAGAAAACAACTTCATGAATCTATTGATTGGCGAATATGGGATTTGCAAATTACTCATTCCACCAACCTTTCGAGCGAGTGAGCACAAGAATCCTTATGTCAAGATTAATTCTCCATATCTTGCACTCAAGTAACTGATGAGATACCTAAACAATACGAGGATTGGTGAGGAAAATCTCCCCCGAATATACGCTCGAACATATGGTGTTCTGCAGTTGAACATCAGTCCAAAGAGGATTCCTTTGTCTATCTCATCCAAACTCAGCACCTAACCTTGCAAATAGTATCATTTCCTTGCTAATATCGTATTCGGAGCCTGAGAGCAGGTTCCGCAAACAGTTGGTTTCCGAAAGCAAAGCTTAAGTCAAAGGGCATAATAGATACAAAAGAAAGGGGCTCGCGTGGAATGGTGAGTAATGCAGGAGAACGTAAAATCTGTAGGTTGAAGAAGAACAGACATCAATACGTGCGGAAAACTGACCTCGTTCGGATTGTTCCGGTTCTTGTATCAATCTGTATTGCTCTGCTTCTTCCTGTTTCTATTTCGGTGCCTAGCGATGGATCATATACATCGATTTCAGAGCCAGGACCATTTTCAGGAGGAACGCCCACAAGAAACGACCTCCAGTCTAATCCTATCGGCGCTGGTGATGAAACATACGTCCTCTGGGACATGATCCATGGCAATCAAGCACCATCTCAATTCTCCAGCCTCATTGCAGAGATTGGATCGATTGGTTTTGTCACAGATACACTCTCTTCTGGACCAATCAATGCTTCTTCGCTACAGGGATACACGGTACTTGTGATTGCCCAGCCAACCCTGACTTATTCCACAAATGAGACCGACGCAATTCATGACTTCGTTCTTGCAGGTGGTGGGCTGCTTGTGATGGCAGACCTTGACGAGAGTATCTTCAACACCCTCACTGACTTTGCTGGTATTGAGTGGATTGTCGCGTCTGTGGGCATGGCCAGTCCGTACCAGATTTATCATCCGGTCACAAAAGGACTCGAGTCTTTCCAAGCTTTGGATGCTCGTGCTGGACTCAATATAACGTGGCCTGCAATAGGTCTGATGGAATACAGTGGTGGTCATCACTTGCTGGCCGCCTCGCAGATTGGATTAGGCAAGATAGTCTGTATGAGCGACAATGATATGGTTTCCAACGCCTACGGTGCTGTGAATCTTGGCTTAGGTGTGAATTCCTTCATGTGGCTGGCTCAGGCTACCCAGGAACATGATGTGTGGTCACATGTTCACACATGGACACCCGATCTCCCCGGCTATGAAAGGCCCGTCACGCTTTCCATACTGAACACGGGTACATCTTTAGAGAACTATGTGATTATGAGATTGTATCTGAATGGCCAGCAAGTGTTCGTCGACCTCTTCCCTATTCTGAATAGGAGTACTCTCTATACTTACGACTATGCATGGACACCGAGTCGAAGTGGCATCTATAATTTCACAGTGGCTATCGATGAGGTTTCTGGAGAGAGTAGAACCGAAGACAACCGGCACACGATACTCTGTCAAATCGTTGACTTCACAATAGAGATCCTTAGTGATGACGACTTCGTATCGCAAGGATGGCCTGGAGAAGGCACTATTGAGGAGCCTTACGTTATAGAAGGCTTGTATATTTTGACCTACTGGAGTAAACCCACTGGTATCATCATTCAAAACACAAGAGCAAACTTCACCATCCGCAACTGCACAATTATTGATTACGACGACACTGTAGATGGGACCGGGATAGATCTCTGGAATGTTACAAATGGAGTGATAGCCAACAACACATTCCCTCTTGGCTTGTACGGAGTCTATATTCAGAACAGCAGCCTCTGTAGCTTTTCAAACAATTCATTCATACAGTATTCAGAGGCTATTCATGTCGAGGATTCAACTGATTTGACAATTGAACAGAATCTCCTAACAGGCACCGAAAATGCCCTGAACCTGCTCTCAGCAGAGTTCAGTGTCGTCAGAAACAACACTCTCACCGGTAATACGTGGGGTCTGATACTGGGTAGTCAGTCCAGCAATGTGACTGTGTCTTGGAACGACTTCAACAACACAAATAATGCGCAGGACAGTGGTATTCAGAACACCATAAGTGAGAACTATTACGCTGACTATGGCGGTCTCGACAATGACTACGATGGCTTTGGTGATACACCGTATTCTATACCAGGGACTACTGGCTCAGAGGATTCACGCCCGTTAATTCTGCCCATGAAGGGGCCCTATATCACGTGGTCGATAGCCCCGAGTAATGTAACAATTCAATACTACGAAACCCTCTATATGGATCTGGAGGCTGTTGGTTACAGTGAAATTGCTGGATATTGGGTGAACAACACAGCCATTGTGACCATAGACGGGAGCGGTGTGCTGACAAACATCACTGAGATTCCAGCTGGAAAATATGCGCTTGAAGTGAGGGGCCTTGACCACTATGGTCACTATTGTTCTGCCACATTCACATTGACAGTCCTAGACACTGACGGGCCATATTGGACTCATGCGCTTACCGACCAGCTGGTTGAGGCGGGCGAAGCGTTCTACTATGACCTCAATGCAACAGACTACTCGGGTCTTGACACATGGTGGCTGAATGACACCGGTCGATTCTCAATTAGCTCTGCGGGCATCGTGACGTCGAATGTTCTCCTGCCTGTAGGTGTCTACCATATCACAGTCTCTGTAAACGATACTCTTGGCCAGATCCTGACAGGAATTATTCGCATCGAGGTGATTGACACACAAGCCCCCACTTGGGTAGCAGTGCCAGCTACAGTGTACGTCAACTATGGAGAGAGGGGCATACTTCTAATTCAAGCCTATGACGCATCAGGCATCGACCACTATTGGGTCAGCGATACAGCCAATTTCAGTGTAGATGATGAGGGAGTCGTGACTAACAATGTTTCACTTCCTTGCGGCGAAACTCTGCTCGAGGTTAGAGCGTATGACAGTTATGGTCACTACTGCTCGGCTGATATCGTGATTGTCGTCCTCGATGTGACCGTCCCATCAATCAATCATCCAGATGATGTGACTTACACAGAAGGAGAGGTAGGCAACTCAATCACGTGGCAAGCATTCGATGACAATCCACGTTCGTATGAAGTAGTTAGGAATGGTGTTGTCATTATGCAGGGGCTTTGGAACAGTAGCTCGGAACAGATAGTTGTTTCTGTGGACGACCTTGACTCAGGTCTCTACTCGTATCTTCTGCTTGTGTTTGACGCAGGAAATCATGTGATGAGCGATTCGGTCCTCGTGACTGTCCTCCAAGCAACTAGTACAACAACCACAACTGGAGTCGCAGGAACTCTAGATATCCCAATGATGGCGGCTGCCGGCGTTTCGGTGGCAAGCGTAGCATTTGCAGTGATTATCATAATCTTGGCCAGAGAGGGCAGGTTGCCGCGAAAATCGTCGTGAGAAGGTGAGTAACTAGGAAAATATCACGAGGAACTGACCCAGCGACCCTGCCAATATCTCTTCAGACAAAAGCCATGTTCAATATTCCTACTGCAGCCTTAGCAATAGTGCCCCAGCTTGTGCCGCCTGTCTCGAATTGAACTCTTCTCCAATGTTATTAATCTAAATCCGCTGAATTATACGAGAGTAACACAAAATGACCTCTAAGGACTTCGAATGCTTGGATACCACCTTTCAGCTCTATCCCAGTAGTGCATGAACAGGTCTATGGTCCACTTGCGGAATCTTTCGTCTTTTCCAAAAAATCCAATGTAGTCCATTTCTCCGTTCCTTCTTCGAAAATTGACACATGATTCTTTCTCATTCATCAAAAACGTGACGCAGATTCGTTCGAGCGTCCTTCTTTCTTTCAAGTGCTCAACTTCCGGAGTCGCTTCAAATGTCTTTGTCAGATCGTTCTGCATTATGAATCGAAACTGTAGTCCTTTGGACACTTTCTCATTTGTTGCTTGGACGTGGCTTGACTCAACTTGCTCCGCCATTGCCCAGATGTATTCCTCTGCTTCGTACACTATTTTTCTGACTCTGTTAAAATTGGTCACCGTATCTCCACAAAACTCAGCATCTGACAACTCGCCCAGCCTGTTCACAAACTCATAGGGAAGGCAAGAAAGATCGTGTTCCAGGAAGTAGTTTCCATTTTTCAGAATGAAATCTAGATTTGTGAGAAGTCCAATTGCCAGAGTACCAAGAGGCGTTATTGCATAGGTGCCGTCAACTCTCTTCTCAACAAGTTTCGATTCGGTGAGTCTCTGCAAGTGTCTGAAAGTTTCTGTGACGTTCATATCTAGGACTTTAGCTATTCGCTGCATCTTGAGGTTCTGTTGTTGTACCTCGAAAAGAATGCTCAATCTTCTGTCGCTGGCAAATTCAAAGAGAATCTTCGAGATTCTATCGGCTTCCTCATGGCTTAACATGGTAGGATTTTCGCACCCGTCCGAATTTTTTCGTACCCCTGCTAATTAAAGATTATCACATGTCCTCACCCATATCTGTCTTGAGGGTCAAGAGATGAACTTTCAAGAAGACGAAAATGGCGAACGCATCTTCTCAATCGAACTCAATTATGACAAGCACAAGCTCTCAACCCTCTCAACTGACGTGCATGAAGGCGTCCTAATAGAAGGAACTCTTGGTACACTGCAACATGCCACGTTTGTGGAACCTGAAATACTCGAAGTGAAGGGCAGTTGTGGAGTCCTGAGGGTACACTTGAGGAGAAGTGAAATTACGGTCATGGATACAGCCAACAAATGTACAGGAGGTGATTCTGAATGCAAACAAGGGACAAGATAGTGATTACAGTACTAATGATAGCAATCTTCGTTGTTATCGGCGGAATAGCATGCAACTATTTCAACACATATATGATCGACCCATTTCTGGCGATTTTGCTAGGGATTTTGGTCTTCGTGGATGCAGGTGCGATAATGTGTTCACGCAGCAAAAGCACGATGGCAGTATGATACAAGCTATAACAACGCTGTATGCGGCGGCAACATGGAGCCCAAGTTGGATTGGGCTCCACTTCTTCTTTTCTGATGCGATTCCTAGCAATCTCTTGTATTTCTAGCCCATTGATTTAATCATCTTCGAACGATGATGTTATTGGAACACAATCTTTTGCCAAGGAACCGATTTGACACCGAAGCATGTGCACCATTGTAGTCCGAATAGCTCATGTTGTGTTCTGTAATCTAGGAACAAGACCTAGTTAGAATGTGAAACATCCAAATTTCATTTTGAAAGCATAATACTTGCAATAATTACTGAATGATGCATCTTAAATAGAAGTTCGGAAACGCATTATGTTCAAGTGGAGGATATTTTAATGCAATATGAACTCTATGTGAACACCATTGGTGCTCTCGGTTTTATTATCGTGCTTCTTATTATCCTGTTAAGTTTGTGGGGTGCCTTTTCAGGTTCAGGAAGAAGTAGAAATCTCTCACTCTTGCAGTTCTTTGGTTTCATATTCTTGCTTGTTTCAGTAGTTGTGGTAATGCTGGCTAGGATGGGAATCATAAGCACTGTTGGTCCTTTATCAGATTGGACGCTGTGGGGACAATACCTAAACTTTGGTATGAGGTATCTGTTTCTGTTCTTTATCGCAATATATGTTGTAATGTGGGCCTATCCGGACTTCTTTAGTGTAAGAAAGTGGGCGTATATTGTCTTCCTCATTGGACCAATCGTCGTGGAAATCTTCATGTTCCTCGCGTTTGGCAATGGGGCATACACACAACTTTGGTTAATTTCCTGGATAGTTTTGGCTATCTTATACATGGTTTTGATACCACTCTATGCTTCAGTCAAATACACAAGACAAGATAGGATCCGTGGGACTCCACGAGTGAAATGGATTTGGCTTACTCTTGTGGGACTCCTAAGCTGGTTCTTTGGAGAGATGATAGTGAGTTTTGGACAGCTTCTATCTCTAGGAGTTACATTGACCAATAGCATAGCCTTGACAATAGTAAGCTTCCATACCTTCGGATGGTTCCTCATTCTAGTTGGTTCTATCTTTCAGGGAAGATCAATTCGCGCAAGTGCATGATAATCAGTAAAGAATTAAACGAACGTCCAGACTCGCTATGCAGCTGGTCTGGACGCATTAATATTTCGAATTTCTCCTCCTTCTTTTTCTAGAGTAGCATTTCTTCGATACCACTTTCATGCTATGACACATTTCATCGATTATTTAAAATGTGAAATTTCTAAATATGGATTGAACTATATGTATTTGTTTAAATGTATTTTTTAACAAAATCATCTTCTGACAACAATAATTGACAGATATCTACTTGAGCCTATACCCCACGGTACTGATGTGCGGCTTCTTCGTTCTTCCTCAAGAAGCCATTCGCTCGTATATGGCGTAGTAATATTTGCACACCCATCCGAAATAGTTCGCAAACCAGTCAATTAAATCTTATCACAAGTTCTAGTGGATAATAGTTACGAGGGATAAGAAAAGAAACTAACTGCATATTGCATGTTTCGATACCATTAATCCTGAGAGAGGCCATTTAGTACAAGAAGCCTTATCATCTATAAGAGGATTCATCCAAATCAGTTGTAATGTTCAAGTAACTGATAAGACATATTCATTATCTGGAATATTGGTGAGGATAATGTCTCCGGAATATTCACTTGAACAAACGATGGGCGGACCATTTTGGGCACGTGCTACTCTAAGTCAGAAGTATCCAGAGTTGTTAAATGACACAGAGGCAATTCGAATCTATAACATCCTAGAAGAGAGACATCGTGCCCCGCCTGAAGATTTGGCCCTAACGAAGAAGCTTGTTGATGAGTTTATCGGATTGCTTCTTGTATTTAGAGCACGTTCTTTTGACGATGCAATTCGGAAATACATCGAAGTACATCCACGTACAACAATCGTCAATATTGGATGCGGCCTTGATACTACCTTTTCCCGTGTGGACAACGGACAGATCCTCTGGTATGACCTAGATCTCCCAGATGCGATAGCCATTCGCAAAGAGAATATTCCCGAGACTTCACGATCCAAGGTCATTCCAAAATCAGTGTTTGACCAGACCTGGTTTGAATTAGTAGATTTCTCAAAAGAGAGAGGCATCTTTTTCCTTATTGGAGGGCTGCTCAATTATTTCAAAGAAGAAGAGGTCGTCACTCTCGTGCGTAAAATGGCATCCCGTTTTCCAAGTGGTGAACTAATCTTTGACATGCCTTCTAGCCTTGGAACAAGAATATGGAATAGGCGATTGAGAAAGACTGGCACAAAGGGTGTCACATTCTCTTTTAGCTTAGATAACGCGGCTGAGCAAATCGCCAGATGGGACCCTACACTCCAAGTGATTGACGAGTTTCCCATATTCTCGCGCCTTCCCCACAATCCAAAGTGGAAACGCAAGACACGACTTTTGATGAGGCTCAATCATCGGCTTAGAATCATAAAAATAATTCAAGTCAAGTTTCCAGATTGATTGATTTGCTGATGATAAATAGAATATCTACTATGAAGGAACTATACGCAGGGCATGTTCTAGACATGTTCTGAGATGCGGGAATGAATCTGCTGCAGCTCTACCAGATAGGTGGTCTGCCAATTCTGAAATGATAAGATAGCAGCACCAAGAAAACCCAGAAGAATAGTGTAGCCAGTATATATCTAAGCGGCTGCCCACGTTTCAGCATGTTAATGTGCATTGATTTGGGAAGCTGTATTCGAATTGGAAGTATGAAGGGAGTGTTCTGCTGGTATTGCAGATAAAAGTCCCCGTATTCTTTACTCAACCAGTAATCCTCAAAATCAGCAACTAAAAAGAGCAGGAATAGAACCGAGCACATAGATATCAGATCACCAGGCCGGGTTACCGGATAGAGCAATGTCGAGTAACTCGTTTCAAGAGGAAAAGCCAGAAGGAACAGCATGAGCAGGATTCCCAGGTGTTGAGGATGCCGTACCCAGCTGTATGGACCGTGTGTGATTAGACCTTCCTCGTGTACTCGTGCCCGAACCAGAATGACTAACCCATAGCAGAGAAGAAATAGTCCAAGGCAGAACATAAGAACCTGCGAGAATCGAAATGCAACAACTATGCCAATCTCCAGCCCCTCAGGACGACGATTGAACACATACACAAAGTCATACCATCTATTTGAATAAGGAACTATGTACTGGAGGAGGCTCCATGAAAAATACAAGCCGCCTACTACCCAGCCCATACCGGTCACTGTGCCTGTAACGACTGGCAGATATAGGCTAACCGATAAAGCGGCAGCGGTTATTTTACTGATGATTCTTTTGAACACCAGCTCTATCCTCCCTCATGATAAAGATGTTACGCCACGCTATGATATTGTACGGTTTTTGGAGTCAAGAGAGTTTTGGTCTTAGCATTCCAGACAAGATTCAAGGACTTATCCGCACAATACGAAGGAACTATATGCAAGGTTATGCCGTTAATTTATACTCAAAGGCAAGTTTTAGCAAAGCCTTCAGGTGGGAAGTGGCGCAGAGGTGCTCGGTATAGATGATTCGGAACAAAAAGCGATTGAAATGGAAAGAGTCCGCTATCCCGGCATCATCATTGTATCTTTCCCAGTAATATGTTGTTTCATGAGTGTTCTCGTTCTTGGTACGTTACCTTGGCTTATCGGTGCATACAACTATCTTAGGGGGGCATCTTCACCAATCGATCAAAGCATCTTGGCACTACTAGGTTCTGACTTATCACGATTGGTGGTCTTGACTTCCTGCATTACTGGGATGATGATTGGTCTGTATCTATCTCGTTTTGTAACGACGAAACTTGATGTCGTGAAGAAAGAGGGAGAGGCTGAACTCAGTACGAGAATGTATACTACTCTTCTTATATGGTGGGTACTTCCTCTACTGCCACTCAATATTATCTCCTTACTAGACCTGAGTATCAATGGATTCTACACCAGCCGTTTCCTGAGCGACTTTGGCTTCTTTATGATGGCTGGCTATTTTCTTGCCTATTCGATTCCTGTCCTCTCGAAATATATCCTTCTCGCTCTGTATACAAAATCGATTGATTCTCAAGTCGTACTAGTCGGAATTCCAAGGGGAAGTGGTTTCAAAAAGCGGTTCCAGAACCTGACTCTGAAAATCATTCATGAAGGTCCTGACCCATGATAATGTCCCTATTCATCTCATCAGCCTAGTCTTAGTAGCAGACAGAGCCTCATATGAAGGAACTATAAGCAGAGCACTTGTCTTTCATGGTACGGACTGGTCTAGGACTGTGCCTTCACTTAGATTCTCGATTGTGGCCTTGAGACCCTCTTGATAAGAGGGGTACTCCAGCTCCCACCCAAGCTCTCTTTTAGCCTTCTCGTTAGTCACCACGCAGTCCATCTGCATAATGCTCAGAAGAAGACCACCAAGGATGATTCGAGCCATGAAAATTGGAACAGTCCTAGGTTTTGGCAGTCCCATACATTCCGCCATGCGCTCTGTGAATTCTCGCGTGGTACACGGAGTATCGTCAGCTATGATGAACGATTCACCCACGGGCTGTTTCTCTATGGCAAGCACAAAGGCCTGAGCACAGTCATCGACATGTACCCTCGGGATGTGGTTGTCACCTCTACCGAAGACGCCTGAGCGTCCATTCTTCATCATTTCATACATTTTGAGGAACTGGCCACCCGGCCCATAGATCTGACCTGGGAGCATTATGATGAGTGGTTGTCCGTCCTTCTTTGCCTTAGCAATAAGCACGTCCGCCTCTTCGCCAGCCTTCGTAAGACCCGTCCTGAAAAGTGGCCAAGACTCATCAGCTACCTCCCCCGCCTTAGTACTGTACGCAGTGCCAAGAGTCAGTATGGTCGGGCATCCGAGTCTCTTCCCGATGGCAAGAGCAGTCGACACGAACTTGGTAGTCCTCTCTTTGATCTGAGCAAACTTATTCTTCGATATTCTACCGAACTCGAGAGGCATAGCAACAAAAACTACACAGTCCTGTGGACTCAGATTGCCTATGAACGCCTCGGGCTTCATGAGGTCTCCTACTACTGTTTCGATGCCCCTGCTACCGAAGTACTCTGCCGCTTCAGATCGTCGGGTGAGTATAGTAACATCATGACCACGTGATGTCAATCTTGTAACGATTCTAGAACCAAGAAAACCAGTACCACCAAGAACGAGCACTCTCATCTTGATTCACCGATTGGCAGTCGTATATGAGAGCTATTTAACTTGTTCAGTGGACTGTTTATGAAATGCTGCAAGGAACATTTCTCATTTGCAAAGAAGGAACTAGACGCCTCATACGAAGGAACTATAAGCAGGGGGCTTTCCAACCCCGCCCGCAGGCAAGACTCAAGCAAACAAGAGGTAGTTTACTATGCATTTTGAAGAGTCGGATGAAGAAAAGATGTTCCGCGAGGCTGTGCACGACTTCGCTCAGAAGTACGTCGCTCCAGTCTGGAAAGAATATGATGAGAAAACTCACGAGATCCCTCGTGATCTTATTAAAAAGATGGCCGACCAGATGCTCTGGGCTCCAACGGTCTCTGAGGAGTACGGTGGTGCGGGCCTCTCCTGGACCATGGCATGTATAGCCGCCGAGGAGCTGGCAAAGGCAGACCTCTCTATTGCACTGCCGGTCATGTACCTGGTCGAGGCATCATGGGCGTTTATCTTTGACAAGTATGGTACACCTGAGGCAAGGGCAGAGTTCCTCCCACGGGTCACCAAGGGAGACCTGTTCT
>JAOUFI010000168.1 GCA_029858305.1 Candidatus Thorarchaeota archaeon | reverse complement strand
TATTTGCGCAATAATCATAGGAACGATGAAGGCAAATAGAGCCATGTAGGCCACTTTGATGTGATCCCATTCCCATTTCTTATTGAGAATCATTAGAAAATCGAAAAAGCCTATGACGACCAGGAATCCACCTAGCACTCTTGGATGGAACACATTGACCTCCCAGCCAGGAACTAAGGGGTCTAAAAAGGTCGCAGTCATAATGATTAACATGAAACCAAATAGCAAACAGGCAATTCCATAAGCCAACAGGGCTATTTTCGTCAGCGTTTTAACTTCGGTCATTCTCCAAATCAACTCCTTTGATCATGTTTTTGATTATACCATCAGGCTCGACGATTTTTCCATCGTCCTCGCCTCGCTGCGATATGCGTTTTACGTATCGCGTATCGTGTATAATGTATACTCGACATCGCTATATATATCTTATCTTTTATTCAGCGAACTATTTGACCTGCTTGAACTTCTGGAGGGAGTGCAGCCTGGTGGAACCGTTCGGGACTATTACGAAGTACTATCCATTCATTGATGAGGAATCCAAGTCCATACTGGACTCTCTCATGGAAGAGTCAACTAGTTATTACGACTTCGTAAATCGATTGTGTGACGTTGTTCTCGAAAACGAAGTTACAGTCAATCTTTCTTATCTCGCAGCAGTCCATTCTTGGTGGTGCAGATTAGAGGACAAGAAGAATCTGCTTCAGGAGAAGTACAAGGATGTCCCATGCGTAAAGCCTTGGGGATATGCTCACAATTCCATCCAGCGGGATCAAATTCTATACCATGACGTAGTTGTTGAGGGTATAGATAAAACTCTGCAGTCTTCTGTTGAGGATTGGATGGAAACAGAGCTACACCTTCTTCATGCATTCTATCATTGGCCCCTAGGCGTCATTCCAGATTTTCTTGAACCAATTGAGAAAGCAAAGGCTTTGATTGATTCAAATCCCGCTTTGAACTGTTTTGGACCCCTAGTCCATGCATTTGAAGCAATGGTATGCTCGAGAGAGGGGTTTTCAGAGGAGTCAATTGAGTTGGTAGAGAGGGGTAGAGAGATTGCGGAAACATATGATGATTCTCTTTTCATTTACATGAATATCCTCGAACATGCGACTTTCTTGAGGTATCCCGGGGTTCGAGATTCGATTGCACTTTTCGAAGAACTCTATGAACTGGCTCAAGACCTAGAGGTGCCATATTTTCTAGGTGAGACCCTGCATGATTCAGCCTTAGTTTTCGAATCAGCTGGCGAATATGACCTAGCACTATCGAGTCACATCGAGAAAATGAAGGTCTATGGACTTGAAGATACACCAGATATCTTTCCCGCTAGAATCTATGCTACGTTAGGTGATGGAGAGAAAGCTCTTGCATTTATCAATGCGTACTTTGAATACTATGAAACTGTTGAAACACCGATTTTCTTTCTTTGGAAGGCCTGGGCATTGGCTCTGGTGGATAATCTGGAAGAGGCAGAACGAACCTTGGAAATCGCACATTCAATGATAATCAAATCAGGTGCAGAACGGACCTTGGGTAACTACTATCACATCACAGGAGTAGTTGAGCTAAGAAGAGGTAAGCTCGTAGAAGCACTTGACCTGTTTGAAAAAGCATGGGACATCGCTGAACGGATTCCTGATGGTACGTATCAAAACCGAGTTCTTCTTGATTTAGCACGTGCAGAGATTTTGCTCTCCAGTAAATCTAAAGATAGTACGAAAATTCCCGTTCCGGGTAGGTGGCTTTGCAAACTTGATGCATATGCTGAAGGGTATGAATTACCTGGAATAAGAATGCAGGCTGCACTACTCAAGTCCGAGTTCTACCAGAATCATGGTCAGCTCAAGGATGCACATGCATTCCTTGTTGATTCATTATCAATCTCAGACTCACTTGGAGTTGCGACGCTCAGGAAACGAATCAAGAACAGAATCGAAGAGATATCTTCTCTTATGCAGGAGAAAGAGGTCGTCAAATGAAACCAATAGGGATCATCACGAAGTACTATCCGTTCATCGATGAGGAAACCAAGTCTATTCTTGACTCTCTCATGAAAGACTCTAAGAACTACTTCGATTTCGTAGAACGTCTAAGTGCTTTTGTGCTTGAGAATGAAGTTCCACTCAATTTAGCTTTTCTCGCAGCAGTCCATGCGTGGTGGTGTAGAGAAGAAGATTTCATAGATGCAATTCAGGACAAGTACAATGATATTCCGTGTATAAGGCCGTGGGCATTTCACTGTGATTCTATGGAGAGAGACCAACTATGGTTCCATGATTCAGTCGTCGACGCCATAGAGGGCTCACTGGACAACTCTATAGCCGATTGGATGGAGGTGGAGCTTCACATTCTTCACGCCTTTTTTCACTATCCCCTAGGTGAGGTCCCAAGTATTCTTGAGCCTACCAGGAAGGCAAAAGCGATGATTGATGCTAATTCTCTTTTAACCTGCTATGAACCCGCGCTTATGACCTTCGAAGCGTATGCAAAAGCAATTGAGGAGCATATGAATGAATCACTTGTCATGGTCAGAAAGGGCAAAGAACTCGCCCAGAAATATGACGACCCACTGTACAAGTACATGAACATGCTTTATGAGGGGAATATCCTTAGGTGTGTCAGTGTGCATGACTCAATCATCTTATTCGAAGAGCTCTACAAACTGGCAGAAGACCTAGGAGTGCCTAGTCTTATCAGCGAAGTTCTGAACGATTCATCCATTGCATTTGAAACAATTGGAGAATACGACATTGCGATTTCTTGTCATGCTGAGATTCTGGAGATGGCAGGCGGCAAATGCGTCAGCGACACAACATATATGCTTCTCTCCCGATTGTTTAACACACTAAATGATGGTATTCAAGCTCAGGAATGGATTGATCGGGGGTTTGAATGCTGTGGTCCTATTGCAAGTCCCCCCTTGTACTACTATAAAGCCTGGTCGTTGGCGCTGCAAGACCAAACCGGCGAAGCTGAGAGGCTCCTCGAGACTGCCTATGCTATGTTAGTGAAAGCTGGTGTAGAAGCTCATCTGCTCAATTACTATCACATTTCAGGAGTTGTTGAGCTAAGAAAGGGCAACCTATTAGCTGCGATGGAGCGTTTCACAAAGGCGTGGGAAATAGCCTTGCGCCTGCCTGGAGGGACAAATCA
>JAOUFI010000057.1 GCA_029858305.1 Candidatus Thorarchaeota archaeon | reverse complement strand
TAAATGCCCTGAAGAGGCAATTTCCTTTTTCCAACCAAATCCACAGCTTCTTCAACAGGACGCTGATAAAGCTACGACAAGTCCTGCAATACTTCGTCGTGAATTGAGCACACTAATCGGAGAACTAGCAGTCAGCCTCTCAGAGGCCAGTATAAATGTCCCCTCCGAGATTACATCACTCTTGATACCTACATGGGATGAATCACGGTGCATTGGCTGTAGAGAATGCCAGATTGATGTCTGTCCGTATGATGTTGTCACAAATCCAATACGAATGCCTTTAATGAAAGAAACAAGCTCAAATCGTACATTTCTAAGGATGCACCCTAAAACAGCAAGAGACCTCAATCTCACCGATGGATGCAGAGTGACTATCGAATCAAAGAGAGGAAGTATAGAGAATATTAGATTGGAACTCACTGAAGATGTAGATCCAAGAGTTGTATGGTCATCAGATGGGTGGTGGAATCATGATGGAAACGTCAATGTACTTACTGATGATAAACACACCGCATTTGGACATACACCAGGTTTCAACTCAGTTCTGGTGCGAGTTGTGCCGTTCAGGAAATAGAATTCTTAGAACATAGCTTTGTAATCAGGTGGCGGCCAAATGCCCAGTGCCTGACGCGTCGCAACAATCTCACCAATGTGGAATGAATTGTGCTGTGCAAGTACTAAGAATGCTGCAAAAGGTGGAACCTTAGGCCATGCTGGCAAATCTTCAGTGGATTCAAGCGTGCGTGTTAGATTCTCCGCTTCGTTAAGTCCATTCTCGAATTTCTCAACAAGCTTAACCCAGTCTTTGGAGCGTTCAAGCAACTTGTTGGTAGGCCAGCTCTCCTCATTGTTCTTTGGCCAGTCTACTTCCTCACCCTTTATTGCAGTTAGCATTAATTCTTGCCAATATACGATGTGATAGAGAATATGCCAACATGAATGAGTTCCCTTGGATGGGACCATTCGAGCATTCTCTGGGGTAAGACCTTCAAGAGCTTTCAGAGGATCCATATGGGTGTGCTTGCCTCTAAGTCCTCGTTTGAAAGCATTCGCCATTAACTCGAACATGATACACAAAATGATACAATTTACTGAAGAACTTAATCATAGTATTCGGTGCCATCTTCAATTGAAGTATATTCAGATGGTATGTCACTTTCGGATTCTCCGGTAAAGTATTCTGAACCAAAAGTGCCTACAATCATGGCAATACTATCATAGGACTCGAGGGGGGAGTTTGTTATGTCATTTCCTCGTTCATCTTTGACTATCCAACTGGAATGCTTGTCAGTCTTTTCAAATTGCCAGTTATTTCTACAGGCTTGTCCGAATGATTCCTTTAGAGGTCCACTGATTAAATAGTCAGCACCATCAATTCCATCCTTGACCACACGTCGGCATTGAGTCGGGTCGGGGTCACTGTATTTTTTCTGCGCTTTGCTTCTTGCCATAGACTCAACGAATGCGTAGTACAGGCCGAGTAGTACTATCCCAATTATGACAAGGAAAATAACAAACATCAGGAACGAAACAGCTGCAGTTTCAGTTACAGGTGTAGGTATGATTCCATAATAACTTAGAATGAACACAAAGGGAATCAACAATACTATGAGTAATGAATTTCGTAGGAACTTATCCAATTCGAACCCCTCAGCACAAGTATCCTCCTGAAGGAATATAATGATTAAGTATCTCAGATGCGAAGTAAGACTATCCAAGTATTAGAGCAACAAGAATCAAATACCCAGTACTCACGAGGAGATGAAGAAATCCTAGGGGAAGCGCGATCTTTGTGAAATCCATAAAACTGATAGGTTTCCCCTCATCTGCCGCAAGACCTACTGCAATCATATTCGGTGCATCACCGAAGGGAATCATGTAACCTCCAACATTAGTCCCAACAATGAGGGCAAGTGGGACAACTGCATTTATTGTGCCAAGCTGAAGTCCTAATGGGGCTAGGAGAGCAGCTATTGGTATATTGTCAATTAGCGAGAGTACAAAGCCAGGAATCCAGATCATAAATCCAATGGCCAAGAAGATATTCTGCCCAATCAGGTCCATAGTTCCAGTCACAAATTCATGTATCACATTTGTTCGTTCGAGACCTGCAATTATTCCGAACAGACCAACAAGGAAGAAGATTGTATCCCATGAGAGAGTTCTGAGCAGATCTTTAGCACGTTCATGCGAGAAGACTAGCATACCTGAGGCAACCATCATTGCTATCAAACTTGCCTCTATACGAATTGCTCCAATTGTGAATCCTAGAATTAGAATTGCCATAGCTATGATTGATAGATAGAAATCATGCCTTGATTTTATCATGACGCTTGGTTTGATCATGTAGAGAACATTCCAATCAGAGCCACCCTCGACTACTAGAGAGTCACTGTATCTGCGCAAGAGCAAGAACATAGTCAAACCAAATAGAATCAATGAGAGTGGCATTAGAATGACAAACGCGAATGGTAGGTCAATATTTGATTTTACGAAGATGACTAGATTTGGTACAGATCCAACCAAAGAGGGAAATGATGCAAAGTTGGCAATTATCACTTCGGAGATGAGAATCGGTCTGAAATCCAAATCAACCGCTTTACAGACCTCTACGGTAAACACTCCCATCACTAGCATCGTCGGTAGTGGATCGAGAAAAAGTGAGATGATAAAAACAAAAGCCATGAATGTCACAAAAATCATTCGCGGATTTCCCTGAGTTCTTCGGATCAGTACCAAGGCTATGTATTGAAACATTCCTGATGAAGCTGCGATGGCTACAACAATTAGCATTGCAGTAACAAATAGGATGGTATCCCAAGGCATCAATAATACGAATTCTGTGAATGTGAATCCATAGGCGAGATAGAGAATCCCCCCAACAATGGACATTGCCAGCAGAGCCATTGCTGTTTCATTAATCCGTTCAGATAGTATCACTAGTAGAGTAATAATGAGTATGACAAGTATGATTACTCCTGCTGCGTCCATTATGGTCTCTTACTGAGGTTCTGACTATTAAAGGACTCGTGATTGTATGGTGTTTCTTCCAGCGAATTAATGAAGCAGAAAGAATTCATAACACAAATTAGTCCATCAGAGAGAAACCTATAACTCGGTGTGTAATTATGCGAAATAGAAACTAGGTTTGATGAAAAATGTCAGATGATTCTAGCGGAAAAAGTTGCGTCACAACTATTATTGGATTAATCATTATTGTCGGAGGCTTTTTCGGAGGATTTATGCAATTCTTCTGGGCAGATACGCTTGACGTAGGAACGATTCTGTTCTATGTCTTAGTTGTGCCCATGATTAGTGCACTTATTGGAATAGGTGTTATACTCTATGGTCTACGAAAATCTGTTGGTCAAAATGCAATGATCCGTTTCGTACCAAATCGTCAGATAACTGCAGTGTCAAAAGAAAAGTCATATGTATACCAACCTCCGAGTTTCTGTTCAAGCTGTGGAGCTGCCATTACATCCGAGGGAATTGAATGGGTTGGACCGCTCACTGTTAAATGCCCATATTGTGGAGCGACGCAGTCTGCTGAGAAACGCGAGATCTAGTGAAACGGAAACCAGCAATTAGTCGTAGTATTCTACACTATCATGAATCGATGTGGGCTCATCTGCACCATCAAATGACTCATCAGTTCCATTTCCACGGATTAGGGTAAAAAGACCGTCAAAACGTGATAATGGCTCTTTTGATACATCATTTCCTTTGCTATCAGTTACTAACCAATCTGATTTGCGATTTACATACTTGAACTGCCAATTTGCAATACATGCTTCCCGAAAAGTTGTTTCTCTAGAGCCACGAACCAAGAATTCATCTCCTTCTAGCCCATCCTTCACAACACGACTCAGAATAGAAGGGTCCATTGCAGAGTAGACTGCCTTCTTTGGCCGCGTGATATAACGCCGTGTTTCTGGTATTCCATCAGCAATCCCTGCAGTTAGAAAAATACATGCGATTACGATGACTATTGTTTCTCCGACAATAAATGGTACATTGGGATGAATTACTGAAGCAAAGAAAAAATCGTAGATGATGAGAGCTATGAATCCACAACTCACTAGAAAGATAGGTCGTTTCATAAACAGATTACCCTTCATCTTTGCTATGACAGTAATCGAATATAATATTTAGCACAAATCGAAAGTACCAGTCCCTTGATAGCCAATTTCCGCTATAGATGAACAACACACACGACTTGGAAGCGTGACATCTGAGCATATTGCTACATTCTGACGCTGGAACAGCGTACTCCACAACCTATATGACCGCCAAAGATTTCATGATTTCTGAGGCTTTGAAATGGATTCCCGAATTGAAGAGCATGCTAGGATACTTGTCGAATGGAGCACAGCAATAAAACCGGGTGATATGGTTGTTATCAGTGCAACACCTGACTCCCATGAGCTTGTTGTTGCCTTGAACAGAAAGATCGCAGAGGCTGGCGGAAGAGTTGTGACTTTGATGAACAGTGAGGAGGCACTTCGAGCTTTCTATGATGGTGCGTCAGAAGAAACACTACAACTCGTTCCAAAACATCTGAAAGCAATTACAGAAACCTGCGATGTCTATATCGCATTGCGCTCTCCTGTTAATACGAAGGCGCTCGCTAATGTTGATCCGAAACGTATTCTGATAGATAATAAATCTCAGCAGGAGATTCAAGGCATCCGCCTTGGAAAACGATGGACCCTTACAGTCCATCCATGTCAGACCTTAGCGCAGCAGGCAGACATGAGCCTTGAAGAATATCGTGATTTTGTCTATGGAGCCACTCTCATAGACTGGGCTGAAGAAAGCAAGATGCTGTATGTTATGAAGGAACACCTAGAGAATCATAAAGACATCAGATACATTGGGCCAGAAACCGATCTTTATGCGTCAACAGAGGGGAGGATATGGATTGCGAGTGATGGCAAGCACAACATGCCCAGTGGTGAAGTGTTTACAGGACCTGTAGAAAATAGTGTTGAGGGGAAGATCTTCTTTGATATTCCATTTCTCCAACAAGGTAAAGTGATTGAAGGAGTCAGATTGACATTTGAAAAAGGAGTAGTAGTCGACTTCTCAGCAGAGAAGGAGGAAGCCACTCTCAAGTCGATTATAGAAACTGATGAAGGATCTCGCAGACTTGGTGAGATGGCCATCGGTACAAATCGGGGAATAAAACAGTATACTCTTAACATGTTGTTTGATGAAAAGATTGGCGATACGATTCATTGTGCATTAGGGCGTGCCTATAAAGAATGCAATGGCGAAAATGAATCAGCAGTTCATGTAGACATGATTAAATCAATGCATAAAGGCGAAATCTACGCAGGTGATGAACTGATATATAGTAAAGGCAAATATTTCTATGAAAACTAAAATCCATGCATTTTTTCTTCTTGCGTTATTAGTACAGCAATATTCATAGAATAGTTGGAGTGATGGGTAAAATCCCATCACTCCTGTATGGCTCTAACAACTTCTTCCGTTTCTTCTGATGGAGTTTCCGATCGCAATATATCGATGTCTTCTTTGTGCTCTTTTAGAGCAGGGTTCGTATCCTCGTCCTCTATTACTGGTTTTTCAAGTGTCAGTGCATATCTGATGATGAAGACGCCAGACAGTGATACAAGTCCACAAATGAGTAGAGTAGCCGGGAAACCCATAATTGGAATGACCCAACCAAGAATCGCAATCTGTGGAGTTGCTAAGATAAGGAGAATTGTTGGCTGTAGAGAGTAGAGCGAATTTCGATTTCTGCTTGGTATAGCATCAAGTAGTACTCGCTGAGTGAGGATTTCAGCGAAGCCCCCAAAGAACATCGTAATCGTGAAGAGACTAAAGAGAATAATAATTGGAACAATGTGCTGCAGTGGTATCTCAATGAGGACTAACGATGTGAAGGGCCACATGATTGTGACCATCTGAGCTGCATCTCCGACTGGAGGAAAGACAAACATGATGAAAGCAAGAACTAGAAAGAATACAAAACCACATGCTTGTAGAAGTCTGAATCGTGGAATCCATTTCTTCGGCTCAAATCTCTGTGACCATATCCCCGAACGCTCGTTTGCTGCAACTCCTGGTATGAAAGCGACTGTCCGGTATGTGGCAACTGCTACATCGGTGATTAAGTAACTGTAATAGAGAGGAAATAGAATCAATTGACCCCACACAGAGATTGCACTCGCCGCAAGCATCGAGCCCAACACTAGATATTTGACAAAGGGAGTCTTCCAGAGATATGTTACACCCTCTTTCAAAAGAGAAGTATACTCACTCATTGATGGGCGTTGCTTACGTAGTGCTTCCACTTCAGGAAAGTCTCTAATGTACCGTAGGACAAGGAATGCAAAGAACACAGCACCTATAGCCTGAAGCTGAAAGACAAAGGGTCTCTGAAAAGCAACTGCAAGTATACTACCTGGAATGAGCGCTGCAGTTGATGCAATCTGTGCAATCATACCCATACGACCCCAAAATACTCCATATTGCTTTCTATCCTTATCTTTTGGCATGGCGACTTTGTAATTATTATCAAACCATGCGCCCCATGCTCCACTAATCTGTGATTGAGCAAGACCTTGAAGAACGAAGATAGCTACTAGGTAAAGAAAAGGTGTTGTGGGAGTAACGAAGGAAACCATAAAGAAGACCACTCCATACAGCGAGTTCCCAATAGCTATTACCCACCGCTGTCCAATTGCATCACCTAATGCACCACTCGGATAGTCAAGAATGGTTTGAGTGATCATCTCTATTGCTGCAAGAACCCCTAATAGACCTAATCCACCAATGAATCCATCGGGACCACCCAAAGCTTCAGCAATGAAAATAGTATAGAAAGTAGTACTCAATGTAAAGATGATGTTAGCGGTTGGAAGGAGAATCATGAGAATTCTACCAAGGTGAACCGCCTTCTCATCAGCCTCCGTGAATCCCATGAAGCTTGAAGTCCTACTCATTTCTTGCAGTACTCCTTAGAAGAACCACTCATTTTTGAGAATCAAAACTATATAATGAGGAGCCACCAAGGGGGGACTCATTTCGAGGTCCCAACTTGTGACTATTCACAATAAAATCTAATACATTACCGCAATGCAGTTGAGGATGGTATGAAAGTGGAGTAGCTAAACCAACCTTTTTCTCCAGCTCTTCTCAATCATCTTTTCCCTGTTGTAATGCGCCATCTCACCTCGACCATGAGAAGTTGTTCCGGTCTGTATCACATATGTGTAAAATAGAATTAAGAAAAAGCTGAAGAAGAATCCTAAGAGGTCACCACCAAGGACGAATCCAATAATGCCGATAATAATCGAGAGTATTAAAGTCCATAATCCGGAGATGAAGAAAAACCACTTTCTTCTACTTGGTCGAGCAAGAAGGAATGAGACATAATCTATCTTTAGTGTGGGCTCCTTATATTCATCAAAACACCAGGCTTCCAAACGAATACCGAACAGTCTCCCAGCGATTATTCTCCCGCAAGGATAGATTAGTGCTACGACAAAAAAGAGACCAAGAAACCTGATCAAGACCACAACGATATCAGTGAACGACCAAGAGAGGATGTCAATCCAACTGATTGGAATTGTCAAGCCATAGAGAAAAACAAGAAATGAAACAAGTCCCCCAGCAATCTCAATGCCTAGGAACGGAACGATAGGATATGTCTTCCCTCTGTCTAACATGAATAGGATATTTCGAATCTCTGACGCAATCGCGACTTCCTCTTGATTAGGCTCGACTTCACGTTTTATCTGTCGTACAAATTTCCAGAATGCTTTTCGTGTTTCTGAAGTCACTTCTGGTGCACTTGCCTGAACAAGGCTACGAATTCTTTCAAGCTCGTCAAGTCTATCTGACATAGGAAACGCACTTCATATCACTCGTGTACAAAGTGATTGCAATATGTGTTTCGAAGACTCTTTTCTCTAGGTACAAGAGAATCTCTCGTTGAAAATTGAATTCTGAACGAATACAGACCGCGGAAAGCCAAGTACATTGTGATTGAATATTGTACAATAGAATAGCTTCAATAAGACCTTCAGCAACCACTCTCTGATATCCATATGCAGCTCACACCAGAACTTATCATCGGAAGCATAATCGGTTTGTTTACATCGTTTCTTTGGGCAGTATCAACTAACGTTTACAAATCCCAAAGTAAGGAAGCAACGCCGATAGCGATTAACGCAATGAAAATGTGGGCTGCTATGGTTTTCATGTCTTTGATTGTCATTATTCCATTTAGGACAACACCTTTCTATGTACCCTTTGAGAATATGATCTACTTAGCTAGTTCAGTGACAATTGGATTGGTCATTGGCGATGTGATCTACCTCACTAGCCAGGAGAGGATTGGTGTATCCTATGCTTTCCCGATTGCGAATATCTATCCAATTTTGACCTATATCGTTGCCATCTTCCTAGTGAATGAAACTATCATCATAAGCAGATTCATCGGTATCATTGTGGCCGTTCTAGGTGTGACATTAATATCAAGAGAGCAAGCTGAAAAGAATAAACGGAATGGCATGAAAAAATTCGATGCCTTAGGTATAGGCTTGGCTTTTCTCGCCGCACTCGCTTGGGCATTCGGAACTGTACTGCTTCAGATAGGTGTTACAGGAATAGATCCAATTGATGC
The DNA here is from genome assembly GCA_029858305.1 of Candidatus Thorarchaeota archaeon. Taxonomy (GTDB): domain Archaea; phylum Asgardarchaeota; class Thorarchaeia; order Thorarchaeales; family Thorarchaeaceae; genus SMTZ1-45. The sequence goes on along the minus strand of JAOUFI010000057.1, from coordinate 4,926 downwards.
AAATTTCATTAGAATGCTATTCGGAGGTATGATATTTGTTCCAATATTCCTCGGCTCAATTAAACTCGGAATGCGTCTTCCAACTCGAAGGTCGGCAAAAATTGTTGTTGCTGCGGGATTTCTAGGAATGACATTAGGATCTCTTCTATATACATATACTGTCAAACTCATAGGTGCACCAATCTCAGCACTACTTGGGTCCACATCTCCTCTCTTTGCCGTTCCTATCTCGATCATGACTCTTAAGGAGAAATTCAGTTCCAAATCGATTATCGGAGTTGTACTCACTGTAGCAGGAGTTATGCTTGTTATACTGGCAATCTAATACCTTACAGGGATTTTCTTAATGTCCATCTACAGCCCTGCCTATCTTTTTCGAAGCTCTTTATTCAATCTGGCATAATGTTGGCGTTGAACGTTTGAGTATTAAGGAAATATTTCACTACAATTTGTATAGTAGGTGAGATAGTGAAGGTCCCCCGATCAGATATTATGAGAAAAATCTTGCTCACTATAGACCGACATCCCTCGTCAATCTATGATATCCAATATTCAATTTCGGATATAGCTGATCCTGGAAGGACAAGATTGCCAAAATTACTCAAAGCCATGGAAGAAGATGAATTAGTAGTTAGTGCGCTCCAACCAGGTCCCCTTGGACCCTATAGGAGAATGTATGAACTCGGACCTAGAGCTCAAGATTACTTGAATGAGAGTCTTCGAGATGCCATAGAAACCATTCTTCACTTCTATTGTATTTATAGACATGAGAATTCTGGAACTCTTTGCAAGCTCAGAAAAGAACCAAAGATAAATCGACCTAATGGCTGTATTCTCTTTGCCGCTTTCCCAAATATGACTGTAGAAGATTTGCATGAGATCCGAGATGTGATTGCATCCAATGAATCCCCGTTAATTGCGATTATTGGATCAGGTGATATCCTTTGTAAAACTGGGATTGATTATTTGCACATGGGAGATGATATCAACTCTATCGACACACAAAGCGGATCGGTTTCAGAAATTCGTCTACGAGGCGTTCCAAATCCAAATGAACTACCATCCGCAATTTCTGAGTGCAAAAGGTCACTGGCAATAAATGGGATTCTGAGAATTACTGTACCCTTTGTATTCTTTGATGAACCAAGGAGTCCAATGCTTGACAACTTTATCAGCAAGGTTACTATGGACTTATTTCCTGAGTTGGGCATTGTAGAAGGAAAATTGCTACAAGGAATAATCGAAGAAAACTTCTCAAAAAATGGACTGTACGAAACCAACCTCGGACAAGTCGTTTTCTGGGGGATTAAGTCCTAGTCTAAACTAATGCAATGGTTTCCGTGCAACCGCCCAAACATATCCTCTCAGATCATTAGGATGGAGAATTCGCTCTTCTGTACCAAAAGCATGGAGTGTCCAGCCCTCAAGCTCGCTTCGCAATTCATCTGGCGTAACAAACCGTATTGGAGGATCTGTCTCGAAGTGAGGTGGAATATTTCCACTGTAGACAAAGAATCCACCTGGCTTTACTGCTGCCATTGCCTCTCTCAATCTGGGAATAGTTCTGTCAAAGAGATACTGCAGACATTGCAACGCAATCACTACATTGTATGATTCTTTGGGAATTGACCAGCCATCGATGTCATCCAGACGGAACTCAACTCGATCTGAGAAACCAAGAATCTTGGATTTTCGTTGAGCTAGTGCTATTGCACTTGCTAGTGCATCAACTCCGACCACATGACACCCAAGGCGGGCAAGATAACAGGCTACATTTCCATCTCCACTACCCAGCTCTAAAACTTTCAAACCAGATGTATCCGTTTTGGTAATTGCTAATGCATGCTCTAATTGCTGGGTTCGATGTCCGACATCGATTCGAGCCAGCTCATCATCAGTCGCAGAGAGCATTTGGCTGTATATTTTGTCCCATCCGTCCATCCATTTCTTTGGAGTTGCCACATTTATGTTGTTGCCAATTGTCATTTAGACTCAAGGGCGAACCTAACAAATCCTCGTATAAGGTGTTTGGTCTCTGCTGACGAAGCCGTACTCATAGAGAAAAACAGATATTGATACACTAGTTGGGTGTAATTCCTGAGTAACATAAGTCTTAGTGATAGTCTCCTTAGTGTACAAAGACTCATCTACTATAGAGGTTGTGACAATGGAAGATAAAAAATCACAGCTTGTCAAACTTATTCTAAGCGATAATATCAGTGCCATTGTTACTATGGGTGAAAAGCTCAATATCGATCCAGAGGATGTTACTTTATTGATTAATGAACTGTTATCAGCAGGTGAATTGCTTGGCACAATTTCAAAAGACGGTTCACGTTTCTTTAAGACCAATGTAAGAGTATCAGAAGCCCCCGTTATTCCTCGGGATGAAGAATTGCCAAAGTTCTTGTCCTATAATACAAAACCTGGTAAGGTGATTTCTGTGATTGGATTTCTTGTTCTTGTTGGAGGATTAACAATTAATGCCATTGCAAGGGATCTTACAGAACAGAATTTTGCGGCAATTTTGATATTTATTGGCCTCCTAGTATTCCTAATTGGGCTCTATATGATTGCCAAAAGAGGAACTCCTGATTAAGAAACAAAACTTCCAACATCCAACTTTTTAAGTACTGGACTGTGACCTCGGCAGAATATAGAAGGTGGCAAGATGCAGGAAATTCTGCTGGTCGATATTCTTTTCGTTACGATATTTGCTATAGGTGTAGGTACACTCTCTTCGATGATTGGCATTGGAGGAGGTACTCTAAACACGCCTCTTCTTCTCATTGTATTCTTTGGCATCTTTAATGAACAATCAGCACCAGCAACAGCTCTTGTAGGTGCCCTATTTGTGTCAATTGCTAGCTCAGTTGCATATTGGCATCAAAATCCACGTCCAACCGTCTTAAGAGTTGGATTAATTCTTGTAATCTTCTCTGTTCCTGGCTCACTCTTTGGTGTATTACTTAGAACTCTAATAACAGCACCTTATGTGTTAAGACTCATATTTGGAATCGCTTTAATGCCACTTGCGTTGAAGATGCTTTTTGCCAAGAAAAGAGGGAAAGGAGACCTAATTTCAGAATTAGCAAATTGGAATGTTTCTCAGATAACAAGAAAACAATGGGTGATTTCATTATTTGGTGCTTTTATTGGCGGCATTTCTGCAGGACTGCTTGGCCTTGGAGGAGGAGCTGTCGTCGTGCCTGTCCTTTCTGTTCTGATGGGATTGCCCATGCATGCTGCAGTAGCTACATCCATGTTCATAATGATCTTCACAACAACCGCTGGAACAGCATTAAATTTCTTTGTCGGAGCAGTGAATATTTACTTTGCAATATCATTAGGCTTCGGGATGCTCATAGGAGGACAGATTGGTTCAAGACTTGCCAGCCGAGTCAATGCAGTCCAGTTGAAACAGATTTTTGGTTTGATATTGATTTTACCTCTTGTCACAATGATGAAACTGGGTCAAATCTGGCTGGATCCACTTGGGAATAGGGGCCTAATGTCAACGCTTGGTGATGTAGTCATCTGGCTTGCTATTATTGTTCCAATTGGTTTGCTTCGTCTCTATCAGCTCAGATGGAAAGACCGTTCCTTGGATTCTAAGGACACAATTGACAGAACTACTCCGGAATGATTCTTTCTTGCTACATTCCGAACATCCAAATTATCGAATATATCATACCAGCTTTGAGATTGGTCGCCGTGATCCATATTAGAAAAGCAACTAGAGATGATATCAAGACAATTATCCATCATCGCATCGAAATGATAAGGTCAATGGGCTGGTCTGAGGACATGATTTCAGCTACTGAAACTGCAACGCATAAGTTTCTGCAAGAGCCATGGGACCCAAGTATTGAGTGTTATCTCGCAACATATGGAGAGCAAGTAATTGGAGGTTGTGCAGTAAGTTTCTGCATTGCGTATCCTTCAGCTAGAAATCCAAGTGGAAGGTTTGCTTATCTCTACAATATGTTCGTGGAACCTGAGTATCGTGGAAGAGGAATAGCGACATCACTCGTGAGGCATATTACTCAACTTTGTCGAGAAAGAGGAATAGAGAAGATGACACTCAATGATACAAAGATGAGTAAAGGCATCTATGAAAAGGAAGGATTTGTACGTTCCGAGAACTATTATACTAAGATCATTTCAGAGTGTGATTAAGTCCTTCATTCAATGTCTGTTTTTATTAAGGGGTTTTTCACATGAGACAATAGTATGAGTCTATCAGGAGATTAGATTAATGAAGTATAATCTCGATGAGAAAGTTGTGATTATCACCGGCGCGTCTGCAGGGCTTGGCGAGCAATTTGCACATGCTTTCGGAGAATCAGGTGCTCACGTTGTCCTTGGAGCTAGACGCATAGATCTTCTAAAGAGAGTAGCAGATGAAGTCACAGAAAAATATGGTGTAAAAGCCATGCCGCTAAAGATTGATGTCTCGAAAGAGAAAGATATCATTCATCTAGTGGAGAAGACAGTGAGTAATTTCGGTACAGTTGATGTGCTAGTGAATAACGCAGGGATGTATATTGTCAAACCTCTCATGGAGCAGACTCTCGATGATTGGAACCTTGTAATGAATGTTAATCTCACATCAGCCTTCCTTGCGACTCGAGAGGTAGCTAAAGTTATGATTCCCAAAAAATCTGGTTCAATCATAAACATATCCTCAACATTCGGATACGGTGGGACTGAGTTTACTGAGATTAGCTATTATACTTCAAAGGGTGGTCTGATTACTATGACAAAGGCATTGGCTGTTGAACTTGGAAAGCACAATATTCGTGTAAATGCAATTGCTCCAGGTTTTTTCCCAACATCAATGTCAATAGGTGCAATAAAGGATGATGCCATCAGGAAACGTCTAATTGAACCTCGAACAGCCCTTCCTATGCTCGCGCAAAATGA
>JAOUFI010000167.1 GCA_029858305.1 Candidatus Thorarchaeota archaeon | reverse complement strand
GCAATGCTCCTCTCAGTAATCATATGGTCATTTCTTGTTATTGGAGGATTAGTCTTTGTTGTCCATGAAGGACGGGTTCTCCTACAAATGATATCAGGTTCGGCAGCTTCGCTACCAAAAACCGTAACAGCAATGAGTGCACCCAGAGCAGGTCAACAAACAGATACTGCGAAACTTCATCGGGCAATGTCTGAACGAGTAAAGAAAGAAGGTCAGGAACGAGAGAGTCGTATCCAAGCTAGCGGAGTTCGAGTGACAGCTAAGATGAAAAAAATTCGTGAAGCAGTATCCTTGAATGTTACTGTTCACAATGGCAGTGATTCGAAGATTGATATGGTTGTGGTGGATCTCGATCTACCATCTGGTATAGATCCAGCAATTGGCTCTTTTAGAATGCAGCGTTTAGGTTCAATCCTTTCTGGGCAGTCGGAGTCAAAAGAATTCCTTCTCAATCTAAGAGGAGGCGATCCAACAAAAGTTGGCGGTCATGTTGAATTCCTTGGTGCATCATACGAAGTATCAAAGATACCTCTACCTAGTATCGAGGTGGAAGCATAATGAGCAGTTCAAATGAAACTAGCCATCCTGAGAATAATTACCTTCCCGCCATTCTAGGATTTTTAAATTTTGGAGTACTGCTAATTATAGCGATGCCCCTCATGAGTCCAACTGCGGAACTCTGGGATTTCATTTTTGTTGGCACGGGAGTCTACTTTACCATGAAGTTCATTGGAAGTGTGAGTAGTGCACACAGGAATCCCCTAACTCGTATCAGTCCAAATGATCGGAACTCAATTCCAAAAGAAGGCATCTATGCTCGGATCAGGCATCCTGTTGGTGCAGGAGCAATATACATGAATATTGCATACGTCTTTTTCTTCAGATCAATGCTGTTGATACCTGTCGTGCCAATCTTTGCCGCAATTTGGTACATTTATGCTCAGTATGAAGAGAAGGTCATGCTCGATCGATTCGGCGATGAATATCGAGAGTATATGAAGGGAACAAGCATGTTCCGAGGCGGTGGGTTCGATCAGCAACGTCTTGCCTCATCTGGCTATGATATGTACTAGTACGAAATTCTCGTGCAATCCATTATTCTCTCAATACTTGATAGAGCTGACTTCCTAGAATCCAAATAGACCTGAGTATTTGTTCTCCAAGTAGCTAAGATACGGTGCAGCAGTCATCTCTTTACCTGTCACATGCTTGAGTAGTTCAATAGGATCATACAAGGCTGCATAATAGTGCACATTCTTACATAGCCAATCTAGAGCTGGTTTTGCATTTCCTTTCCCGACCTCAGAAAGCCACATAGGTTCATCCTTGTTTAACTTCTCAAGTAATACTCCATCATAGATATTGCCTAGGGCATAGCTGGGGAAGTAGCCATAATAACCACTAGCCCAATGAGTGTCTTGCAAGACGCCGCGTGTATCATCAGGGACTTTCAGATCTAGATATTCCTCATAGCGTTCGTTCCAGATTTGAGGTAACTCCGATACGGTAATTTTTTCTGAGAAAAGATCTCTCTCTATCTCAAAACGTATTATAATATGAAGCGAATAGGTGACCTCATCTGCCTCGATGCGAATTAGAGATGGTTGAACAAGGTTCATCGCCTTTGTGAAGTCATCCAGATTCATTCCTGAAAAAAGGCCATCGGTGAATTCATTGAGCCTCGGATGGTAGTATTTGATGAATTCGGGTGATCTGCCAAGCATGTTTTCAACGAAGCGGGATTGCGATTCATGAATTCCATAAGAAGCTGCTTCGCCAATCATCTGATACATCCAATCATGATTCAGATTCTGCTCGTACAGGGCATGCCCGCCTTCATGCAAAATGGCATAGATCATTGAAGAAATATTATCTTCATGATACTTGACAGTGATTCTAACATCATCGAAGTACCCTGTCGTGAATGGATGTTCAACTTCATCTATGCGACCACCAGCATTCTCAGTTACAATATCATATCCGATGATTTTAGTTAAATCCTTGGCAATAAGTCGTTGCACATCAATAGGGACTTTCTTACTAAGAAATGATGTATCTACATCTTGAGAAGCCTCAGCGCATTTCTTTGAAAGGGGTACAAGTCGTTCACGAAGGTTCCCGAACACTTCAGAGATTTTCTTAGATGTAATCCCTCTTTCAAACTCATCAAGCATCGAATCATATAGAATTGGTATGCCGCGAACCTCACTAATAATCTCTGAGCGTCTCCGACTAAGGTCAACCATTTTTTGTAGTTCGGGTTCGAACATCTTCCAGTTATTGGTAGCTTTAGCCTTCTTCCAGACCTCAACACTAATAGCTCGTTGTTTGGCTAGCTGTCCAACTAAATCCTCAGGAATTTTTGCTAATGCATCGTAGCTTCTACGAAAGAGGTAGACATTCCGATTCTGTTTATCATTGAGAGAACTTGCATTATTCTCAGCTTTATCCAAGAGTTTGCCTACCTCAGAGCTGATAGCCATACGATGAATGACTTTCCTGAGTAATCCTAATTGCTCACTACGAAGTATGAGCCCTCTTGGCGGCATGTAAGTTTCAAGATCCCATGATACCATTGAGAATACACTGTCTAGTAGCTTGAGTTCTTTAGCAATTTCCTGGAGTCTTTCATACTCGTCCATTTTTTACACCGTTTCATTAAACATCATATGCATCATTACTTCAGTTATTTCTCTTCCGCATCTTTCGATTCAACAAGTATGGTTTTCTTCAAGGGAAAATTGATTATCATTATACCAATAACAACTAGCACTAGCCCAAAGCCGAATGTCCAGTAAATCACATCTTCAGGCATAATCAATGCTGAAAAAAGAGTGCCAAACACGGGAACTAGATTAATGAAACCTCCAGCTCTAGTTGCTCCTAACTCTTTGATACTAATAAAATAGAAGAGAAAACCCACTACAGTTACAAAGATACCAAGATACAACACGTTCATCCAGAAGATAGGCTCAAATCTTGCAGGATGAATCCAGAATTGCTCGTTAACTGCGCCAAAACTAAAAAACAGAGTTCCAAAAATCGCTCCACCAGTATTCACTTCAAGTGGAGTCAATTTCTTCATTGCTTCTTTCCCAATAGAGGAATACAGACCCCAAGTGATCATTGCTACAAGAATGAATAGATTGCCAATTACATATTGAAGATTGAATTGTATTAACGCCTGGATTCCTACTACAAAGACCACTCCAGTAAATGCCAACACAAAACCTGAGTA
>JAOUFI010000056.1 GCA_029858305.1 Candidatus Thorarchaeota archaeon | reverse complement strand
TCGACGACCTAAAGAAAAAGCACCTAAGATCAAAACTGCAAAGGCCAAACCATCAAAGACCAAACAAGCATCTTTCAAGGGTCCTATGATGAAACAGATTCGGAAGATGATTAGTGAAACAGAGAAAGGAAAGGAGCTTTCAGTACCTCCTGTAAGATCAAGACAAGAGATAATCACACAGATATTCGAATCAAAGATGAATGCGATTGATCTTGCACCCTCCAAGGATAGTGGGAATATTCCAGTTTCCTATACGCCTCTGGCACGATTTCTCAAGGATCGTGGTGTCACTGACGACACAATAAGCGCAATACTTGCTGGTTTAATGGAAGTGGAAGATGAAGCTGACGTACGAAATATTATCGATGCCACTGCGGATTCCAAGGAAGTAAACCTCATAGGGGAAGAATTGGATAAAGCAAAAACACTCGCTGTTCATGAGTGGAAAAAAATGGCTGAATTTGAGAATGTTTAGGAGGACATTCTCAGAATGACCGACCTTCTACATATGAAAGATAATTATCTGCAGACCTTTGATGCCCGAGTTATTTCATCTAGTCTTGACTTTGTCGTGCTTGATCATACGGCATTCTATCCCGAGGGTGGTGGCCAGTCTAGTGATATCGGAACGCTCACAGATGGCTCACGCGTTGTTCCTGTAGTAGGAGTCAGGAAAGAAGAGGGCGAAATACGTCATAAACTAGATGGGGAACCATTTGCAATAGGAACTTCAGTACATGGTGAGATTGATTGGAAATCAAGATATGAGTGCATGCGCTTTCATACGGCTCAGCACATTCTCTCTCGATATCTGCAGTTGAACTATGGTCTCGAAACAGTTGGCAACAACATCACTCCCGGAGAGAGTCGGGCAGATTATTCGCCCCTTGAGTCATTTGATGATTCGATGAAGAGGAAGGTAGAGGAGGGCGTAAACAAGATTATTCAACAGAACATTGATGTTGAAGTCCGGTTCATGCCTCGCAAGGAGGCAATCTCATATCTAGAGAAGCGAGGATATCAAATACGGTATCTAGAGATGGTCCCCAAATCTGTAAAGGAATTTCGTGTGTTAATAATCGGTGATTATGATGTAGCATCCTGTGCTGGAACACATGTTGCAAATACTAAAGAGATTGGTGGGATCCAGATTGGTAAATCCAAGAATGTAGGTGCAGGAAAACGCCGGATATATTTCAAGCTACTTACGCCTTGATTGGTACAATTTCAGTACAGGACCAACAGTTTTATGCATCATCACACAGAACAAATGTAGTGTGAGCATAATGAAAGCGCTCGTGCTTACTGCCGGAGAAGGTCAGCGGTTAAGACCGCTGACAACACATCGCTCAAAATCGATGTTGATGATTGCAGGAAGACCTGTTCTACAGTACATCATCGACAGTCTCGTAGCAAATGGTATTCATGATATCATCATGGTCGTTGGGCATGGACGTGAGGAATTGATTGACCATTTCCAGATGGGTGGCGATGAAGGTGTTAGGATTAGATATGTGATTCAGCACAAACAAGAGGGTGCTGAACACGCTATTCTCACTGCAAAAGAAGAATTAGAGTCTGAAGATGAGTTTCTCCTTGTCAACGGTGATGTTCTTGTCGATCCTGATATGGTCACTAGAACTCTAAAGAATCACGAAACAACTGAATCAGATGTCACAATGTTGGTCACTCTGGTATCAAACCCTGAGCAATTTGGTACAGTCAAGATTGGTCCGAATGGTGTTGTTGAGAAGCTGGTTGAGAAGGGTGGTCCCGACAGATATGTCAGCAATTATGCCGTAGCGGGAGTATCTGTCTTCAATCGCCAAATTCTTTCCCTTCTTGAGAAATATGGTAAGATGGAAAAGTCCTTTGAAGAATTGATTGGAATGGGGCAGAAAGTTTCCGCCGCTGTTTGGGAGAAAGAGTGGGCTGAATTTACATGGCCTTGGGATATATTGAACGCAAACCGAATTGTAATGGACAGACAACTTCGAGGAAAGGGATGCTTCATTGCAGAATCTGCTGAAATCCACTCAAGTGTTGTAATTGAAGGTTCTGTCTTCATCGATGAAGGAGTCATCGTTCGACCTAATACAACTCTAAGCGGTCCAATATATGTTGGGAAGCGTGTCTATATTGGTAATAATTCACTTATTCGCGACTATAGCAGTCTATGTGATGGAGTACGAATAGGATACGCTGTTGAAATGCGTAATAGTATGGTTTTCGAACGTGTGAACGTGGGACGAATGACCTATCTAGCTGACTCCATCATTGGTGCCGATACATGCATTGAGGCAGGGGTTCAACTATGGAATTGGCGACCAGGCGGGGAACCACTTTTCTTAGTGAGTAAGGATGAAAAGGTGCAAGTACCCCAGCGCAAATTTGGGGCAATAATAGGAGATAATGTTGTCATTGGAGTTAATGCATCAATACATCCAGCTACTCGAATTGGGGAGAACAGTATGATATCTGCCGGATGCGTGATAAAGGACGATATACCTCCAAATAGCGAAGTCACCTTGCAACAGAAACTACAAATCAAACCACGTGTCGATATCAAGAGTTGTGATTAATTCTACAATGCTTCATACTTGCCAATCTCCTGTCCATGAAGAAACACATATGATATCCCATCTCTTGTGATTATCTCTACTTGTGATTCCTTAATCTCGCCTTCTATGACAAATTTGTGACCATCAATTGTGAATTCAGTCATTCTATCGGTTATGGTGATGATTAAATCATGATAAGGCAATTTGAGGCTTTTATTACTCTGAGGTATCAATCGCATCTCTTGTAAAAGCGCATCCAAATGCATTAGCTCTTCTTCGTTAAGATATGACCGAACCGATCTGTATCCGAGATACATGTCATTTCCATGACGTATTGTATAATCTTCATACTTACCTGTCATTATACGTTCTATCGCAAGATATATTCCCAGTCCTCTTCTAATAGCATCGATATCTGTTTTGTTTTCCACTCTGCCAGAAGCCATTTGCGTTAGATGGCTAAGCTCATGAGAAAGTAATCCGATTAGTGCCGCTTCATGCCATTTCTTTGCTTGATTATTACATGTGATTGTTATATTCTTCTTATTAGAAATCCAGCTCACTGTAGCAAAACATGAAATTCTACCCCATCGTGAAATGATGTCTATTCCTTTAAGCTCAGGATATGCCACGTCCACAAGCTGTTGAATCAATGAGGAAAGAATTCCCATCCTGTTCATATTCTTGTCTTCCTTGTTCATAAAGACTGACTAATGAGCATCTTTAAAAGTCAAACTCCGATTTTTCGCTTCGACCTAGTTATCTGTATCTAGGAGAGTAATTACTATCAGTAAGAAGAAGTGGGGCAAATCAGCCACCAAGACCGAGAAAATAATCCGCGACGCAGTTCCAAAACCCGATGTACTAACAGGAATTGATGAGTATCTAGGCAAAGCTAGGTCAGTAACTTGCTACGATCTTGCCAATCGGTTCAACATCAGGATGAGTGTCGCTCGTAGGATATTAAGAGAGAAAGAAGCCAAAGGCGACGTAATTCCCTATGTGCGAGAGAGTGGTTTTGTTGTGTACACCACACCAGCCGAAATCCGTAAGCGAGAAATTGGCGTGCCAGTAATGATCTCTGACGCGCTCGAAGAGGTTGCTTCATCGGTCAGTGCAGAACCAGTTATTACTGAAGAGATGGATTTAGCTCTATCAGCAGCTGGTACACCTGGAGCAGTTAAGCCAAGTAAACTTGCTTGGAAACGAAGAGAAGCAGGTGAGAAGAAAGAGCGGAAGGACACCAAACCTGAGATTATAGTTGAGCCTCTTGAAGGAGCTCCAATGCGTGGTCCTGAAGTTGTTTTTGAACCACCCAAGGCAGTCGTAGCTAAGGTAGCTGATTCGAAGAAAGAAGCTCCAAGAGAGGCAGCCGCAAAGAAGGAAGAGAAACCTAAGAAGGAAGCTCCAAAGAAGGCAGGTACAAAGAAGGAAGAGAAGCCTAAGAAGGAAGCTCCAAAGAAGGCAGGTACAAAGAAGGAAGAGAAGCCCAAGAAGGAAGCTCCCAAGAAGGCAGCTGCAAAGAAGGAAGAGAAGCCCAAGAAGGAAACTCCCAAGAAGGCAGCCGCAAAGAAGGAAGAGAAGCCCAAGAAGGAAGCTCCCAAGAAGGCAGCTGCAAAGAAGGAAGAGAAGCCCAAGAAGGAAACTCCAAAGAAGAAAGCAGAGTAACCGCGAGGGCAACTCATCAATAATGGAATATCTATTAGATCACTTGGATAAATTAGATAATACAAAAAAGAATAATTGTGGCTCTCTACTCGGTTTTTGAAGAACTAGAATTTTCCGAGTAAGAGCCATCAAATGTTGTTTATTTGTGGAATTTCTTGTCTATTTCAAAGCGGCAATTTGTTTGTCCAAATCTTCGAGTTGTGCATCAAGATCTGTTTCTTTTGATTTGTACTCATCTTCAGGAATGTATCCTCGCATGTAATCAAATCGAAGATCTGTCAGTTGAGCTTTGAGTCTATCCTTCTGCTGTAGCAGAAAATCAAGCTGGTCGCCACCTTCGGAAGTTACAGCCTCTTCTTGAACTGGCTCTGGCTCGGGCTCCGGAATTGCCACTGGTTGTGGCTTATGCACAGGCTTGGCAATTGGCTGGGACGCTGGAGCTGGAGTCGGCTTGACCTCCGGTTTAGGTTCCGGTTTTGGAGCTGGAGCCGGAGTGTCAACTTTTGGGGCTTCTGTTTTAACGCTCTCCATCTTCTCCATATTCTGCCTCAGAGCTTCAATCTGATTGGCTATCTCTGTGAAGCTGTCATTAATTGTTTGATTAATGCTCATCTTCATCTTCGCGAAGTTCTCCGCCAACGTATCTGCGAGCTTCTTTGTCTCAGCCACGTTTTCGGCAAAGTCTTCTATTTCCTTTAACTTCTCCATAATGGCGGATATATCAAATGACATTTTTTTGGTCACCTATGGTCGCCTAATACGGATATTCTATGTGTTTGATTCTTAACCTTTGCCTTGATGCATATACCAGCCAAATATCCATGTTTTTGCTATGTATCTATCAAGATTACATTTGATTATGCATGTTATCAGGTGTCAGATGCGAAATTGGAACAGCATTAAGCACTCTTTGCCTCTGCCTTACCTTCGAGAATTGCTCTCCTAATGATCTGAATCAGACGGTCTCTATAAGAAATATCAATTGCCACCAATTCATAGGTTGGAACTCCCAGAATCTGCCCAACACGTTCTGGAGTCAGAGCTGTTGGAAGATCCTGTTTATTGGCGATACCAATGACTTTAGCATCAGGAACTTCATCCTTAACTAAGGATACGAGTTTCTTACTCCTTAGTACGTTTTCTAAAGTGCTGTCAGTTACAATCACTACGACCTGTGCATTGGCAATCATTTTTGCCCATAATATGCTGAATCTAGATTGTCCTGCCAAATCCCAAAGGACGATGTTCGCATTCTCAACTTCCTCAGGCAATTTCTTAATACTTACACCAATTGTTGGATCGTGGATAAGAGGAAGTGTTTCACCTCTCAAAAGATGAAGTGTTGTTGTTTTGCCTACACCTGCGAAACCAAGAATTGCCACTTTGACCATAGTGACTGCAATTTCGTCTACTTTTTCATCAAAACCAGCCAAGGATTGATTTGCTAGTGCAAGATTCGAATAATCCCTCATAAAAGAATCTGAAAGTTGCCCCATCTTCTCCTCTATTTGAGTAACATCATCGGCCTTATCTGCAACGAACATGAAAGTAAATGGTTCTCTTTGTGAATAGAATATTCTAGAGCCTGCAACATTCATGAATTCAGTCTTTTCTTCTAGATCTACGGTATTCAAATAATGTGTAAGATTTACTAGAAACTCAACAAGATTGGCTCTAGTATCACTTCTTGCATATTCCTTTGAATAGATCATGTTTTCTTGTTCGCCGAGTACATAAACGCCACGAATCATTTTACTTCACCCCAGGCATTCATGAGGAGTTCCAGATGCCTGCGTGCGGCTTCTGGAGTTATTTCTTTTGATAATAGTTTCTTGTTGATAACAGGTAGAATATATTCTGGCATGAATGATTGAATTCTAGGATTTGTCAGCAATGCCCATAGATCATCTTCTTCAAAATGAATAGCGACTTTCTCTGTTTCTAGAGTACGCAAAACCTTTGCCACGACAGTTTGAGGAAGTGCAGTTTTATGGGAGATATCTGAGATTGAAAGTGGCATGTCTCTTAATGAGGCTAATATTCTATATTGAAGTTTCTCTGCTAGAATTTTTGAGATTTTCTCTCTATCATCCATAATAGGTGAATTCGGGTCATCCACTAACAACGTGGGATTGTACCCCTTGCGTGGTGGAGGTGGCGAAAAGAACTCTTCAACATAACCCATGTATCTCTTAGCAAACTCTGGTGATTTTTCTTTTGCATTAATAATCGCATCTACAGGAGGTTCACGATAACCCATGACATCTTTGATTAGAAAAACCATTTCCGAGGTTTTTCCAAGTAACTCTACCATAACAACACCTGATTGCATCAAGGGTGTCATAGCCTCTCTTAGGTCTACCTCGTCTTGAATTTGGCCTTTTAACCAAAGTGATAACTTGGCTGCTTTTTCAACTCCCTCTGTTTGCATTCGTTCCAAAAGAAGAGCTGAGGAGGGGGTAAGGAATATCTCCGCTAGCTGCTGTTCTTCTGTGAGGTCTTTGAGAACACTTCCGCTTTGTAGGATTTCTTCAAGGGAAAATGCCTTGGAATCTTCAGTGGTCAGAGCGAGTATCAATCTACCTGAGCCGGCCAGATCACTACGAATCAAATCGATATCTTCATCGGCGCTAAGAATTGAGCAAACCATCCAGCCCGGATATTGTTCCGAACTGTAATACGTGATTCTCATTCCTTCGATTTCGAAATAACCTAATTCATCCTTCTTTCCTTTTTCTGACTCTAAGAAGATGAGATTTAGAACTTTCTCATTGAGAGTCAACATTGAAGGATGCCTCTGAGTAACTACGAACCCTTGAAAGCTCAAATCCAAATGGACTACGAAAGTTGCCTTTGGCATGTGACGTCCCGCTCAGGAAACGTAGCAACCCCATAAATGTTTGACTCTCATGTAACCATCTTGCTCAAACCATGCGCCATCAGCTAATAGTCCCGTCTTTTCATGTCTGAATTGTGGATTTGGCAGGTGATATCTCCAAAATGATTGAATATCCAGCATTGTTCACAAACAGTTTCTCCACAGAGAGTACATGTACCAACATGCTGATCTAGACTTACTAAGCTTGTTTCTTTCATACCTTTCGAATGTAGGCTAGTACCCTAACCTACACCTAATACAATGACTCATCACAGTATCCCCACAAATGGCGCACTTGTACTCGCGCTTCTTTAACATGTCAGATTCTGATGAAGTCATTCCTTGACAATTAGGATTTTTACAGGATCCCAAACCTTTGTATTCTCCACAATGTTTGCAAAAAGGAAGAATTGTTGATGAATTTCTTGCCATACTAGCACATCAATGAACAGAAGGCGCTTAACCTTTCTCCATAAGAAAGTATGAAAAGCATTCCTACGAGTTGAACAAGGTGTGACATGAATATGGATATTGACCGCCAGAACCTGATTGTACCTGTTACGACCACACGGAGACTTCAACTGGCAGGCGGTCAACCAATGGAACAAGCAGTTCCTGAGGATTATGTGACAGCAGCAATGGCTTTGCGTGCGATGGAACGGCGCGAAGGCCGATTCCTTGAGTTCATTCTGAAGGGGTATCTTCCAGTCGCGATTGTCAGCTCACACCAAATAAATCGCTTTTTCTTTGTTGAACTTCTTGGACTTACATCCGAATCAATCTTGAAGCCTCATAAACCTGCAATACAGAAAATTCTGGAGAAAGTCAAAAAAGCAAGCACTTCTGAAGAAATGGCTAAGTGTATACAGACAGCTCGTTATGAAATTAATTTACTCCTTGAATCAACTAACATTACGATAGTAGGACTCTTTGCTGGTTTGATCGCACGAGGTGTCTCTCAAATCCTAGATCGGCCATCTGGATCTTCCGCAGAAGACTATGCAGTAACACTTACAGGAATTATCGATTCATCTGAGTTCGACAAATCTATTCACTTACTGCAAGAAACTTCAGAAACACTCAGATTTGTTGAAACAAATCTCCCTGAGTTTATTGAATTGACAATCTCGAAAATTGATGCATTCGTAGGCGCACATCAGGCAGAAGCCCAACCTGCACTTACAAGACTTGACCTACGTGTGCAAACATTGGAACAACAGATTGAATCTTTGGAGTCTCAAAGAACTAAAATCGCCGCAAGTACTTCGCCTGACAGAAGTGCAAAGCTCAAGGAGATTGATTCAACCATACGTGCACGTAGAGCAGCGCTGGAACGTGATATAAAACGTCAATCCGAAATCGTCACAGACCTCGATGAAATAGCTCAAGAGTTGATTATCGGAAGAGATGAACTACACGCAGAGTCTCAAAGGGCAATCACTGAAGTTCGCGATCAACTTGCTGCACTCAGTGACATGCTCGTTTCTGCCAGATTCGATGATAGCGGTGGAAAGAAGAAATCGATTATAATGATACCTTTCTTCATTGCGGGTTTTTCAAAAAAAGATCAGCTCCATGTTGAAGTTTACCCAATATCTCACTTCAGTGGAAATGGAGAACGAGTGGGTCGTCGTAAAGATTTTGTTGATATATTTCTATCGCCCTCCAGAGCCATTGATGCGCTTTCAGCTCTCCTAGAAGATAGAGCGAATAATGATGTTGCGTTTAGGAAGTTCATCAGAGACTCGTCAAAAGATTACAATCTGCTATCTGATTCAAAATCAAGAGACTTGATTGTTTCAGGAGCGAAGTCACTTTTGGGGGATGCTCTTGTCAAAAGATCTCTGCTTGATGAGTTAGATACACTCCTTCTCGGACTTCCAGAAACCAAGTCGCCCCGAAAGAGACGACGAGTCATGACTCCAACAATTTCTGATGATTCCCTTTGTGCAGTTAAGTTTCATGTTCAGAACGAGGCTGGAAAACCAGTTCAAGGTGCTGAACTTGAACTCGGTGCTCTATTGATTACATCTGATAATAACGGTGTAGCTACAACATCACTTCCAAAGAGTCATTATGAAGGAATTGTTAAAGCCCCAGGTTATATAGAGAAGACTGTTGAGTTTTCAATTTCATCCACAGATGATGTGGTGATACCCATTGTTGTGGTTCCACTTGCTCATGAAGAGCAGCTCGCTCTTAGGCTTGATGAGTTAGTGGAACGTGCAAGACGTCTTGATATTATTCGCGAACGCCTTTGGGAGGCTTTTGAGAAACAGGGAACGACCTTGCTAGGTATTCCTGCTTATCGATCTGCCCTCTTTGAGCTCCTCTCGGAGCTTGGTTATGAACCAGAAGCATGGATAACAGAGGCAAAACAGAAGACAGGTATGGTGAAGCGTCTTCTTAAGAGAGACAATCGAATAGATGGACTACGCCGAGATATTTTGAGAATGGCAGAAGAATCAAAGAACTCAGGAGGTATAATGTTGTATTCGGAACTGCTGGTTCGTTTGGACACTCTTGGCTGGAGTACAGGTCCGGAAGAGATTGAGGGTATAATCAATGATATGTCAAAAGAGGGGCTCATACGCGGTCTTTCTCCCCTTGAAAGTGGCGCTTTGCTTGTGGAATTTGTCCCTGTTGCACTTACAAATGATCCACAATCGATACTAAACCTAGCAGCTCGAAATGAAGGAAAGCTCACAATTGAGGATGCAGTGATTGGACTTGGATGGAACGAGGAGCGTGTTAGAAACGCTCTAAATCTCTTGATTAGTAACGGAGTTGCTAAAGAACAGCGCAGCTATTCCAAAAGTACACAATATTTCTTTCCTGGTCTGAAAGGGGGAAAGAAATAAGTCTGACTTCACTTGTTATTCATTAGTTATTGATAGGAACGGGATTCTGAAGAATGAATCGTATATCGCACATGGTTTTTGCATTTGCACTATTTGTGGGTCTTTATTCTCTAATCTATGGATTTAGTGTCTGGTTATCTGACTTGGGCACACTCTCCGAGCTTCTGTTCTACTATACTGCTGGTGGCATTGTTCTTTCAATAATTGCTGTTCCCATTCTATATTATAAGGCCCCTCAAAGGAAAATGATGGCTCGAACGATAAGTGACCGCGGTTCAGTAGTGGCAATGACTTTCGTTGTGTTTTGTATTGGATCACTAGTTGGTTCTATCATCTACCAATGGCAAACTGGAGTTTCAATAATTGGAAACATCTCGATATTCATTGGAGCTTTGATAACTATGGCAGGAGCCCTTATGCCTGATTGGGACATTCCTTTCCTTGGTATTTCTCGACATCGCAACATCATTTTCCATTCTCTTGTTCTCCCCCTCTTGATAGTTCTGGGAACCTTAGTGAATGTGACTTCAAGAATTCTTTCAGCTACAAGTCTTGCTGTTGGTGCTGAAATTGAGTATTATATAACTGCACTTTTCCTCCTGGGATATGCTTCTCACCTCTACCTTGATATTTACCCAAGTAACGCTAATCCTCTTGAAATACTCTGGACTGCAATAGATATAGATCATAAAGCGCCTACTGGTCTCAAGCCACTTGGTCCAATCAAGATCAGCCAAAAGAATGCTCGTAACTGGCTAGTTGGTAATGCGACTTTTCTCATTGGGATTGCTTTTGCATTATTCGCTTTGTATTTTTACAACATTCTAGCATAATCCCTTGAAATCAGAGGTATCAATGGTCACCAATCTTCATCTTCTTCAATATCGAAGTCTTCCTCTTCTTCTTCAATATCGTCGTCATCATCAAGCTCACGCTCAGGTGGTAGCTCGATTATGTCTTCATCCTCATCGTCTTCCTCGAATAGGAACGTTTCAGGGTCGACTTCTACACCAGTTTCTTCCTTCTGTGGCTTTGGCTTTTTCTCAGGGCCAGCCATACAGAGTACATCGATAGGATCGAAGTAGTCGCACTCTACACAGCATTCTCCCTTATGTTCACAGGTGATGAATGCTCCACATCTCTTACAACACTTTAGCTCGGACACGATTTGACACCGAAGTCGACTTTTATGCATATAAATTCAAAAAAATCACCAAATAAGCGTCTCGCTGAGGTACTGTTTTTCGATTTCTTGCCTTTCAATCAAGGTTAAATGATATAAACCGGCAGCTCTAGCGGAGTTGCTATTAGTGGATGACCTTGAGATTGAGATAAGAAAAGCAGTATTGGATAATGCTGTCAAGTATAATGGCAAACCCAACGTGAAATCAGTTATGGGATTCTTACTTGGTTCTCGAGCAGATCTTCGTTCTAAGGCTGGAGAAATTAAGGTAATCACAGAAAGAGTTGTTGCAAGTGTCGAAAAGATGTCTATCGAGGAACAGATTTCTGAGCTGAAACACATTGCGCCAGAGCTATTGATTCCCTCAACTGCTGTGGAGGTGGAAGAAGATAAGGATCTACCTGAACTTCCAAATTTGGACAAATGGCCCAAGGTGACTATGCGCTTAGCACCGTTTCCATCAGGTCCTTTGCATATTGGCAACGCACGAATGGTAATTCTCAATGATTACTATGTTAAAAGATACAATGGAGAACTCATACTGGTCTTTGATGACACCATTGGATCCACTGAGAAAGTGATTGAACAAGACGCATACGACCTCATACCTGAAGGCCTTGAGTATCTTGGTGTAAAGTATCATCGAACAGTGTATAAATCTGATAGGATTAATCTCTTCTACAAATACGCAGTTGACCTCATCAAACGCGGAGATGCTTACGTCTGTGACTGTGACGCCACGGTCTGGAGGAATGAGCACAAGGTCAAGCGAATTCCTTGTGCATGCAGAGTATTAGACGCTCAAGAGAATCTTGCACGCTGGGAGAAGATGCTAAATGGTGCCTACGCAGAGAAGGAAGCCGCCGTCCGTCTGAAAACAGGAATGACAGACCCCGATCCGGCGATGCGTGACCATGTGATTCTTCGAATATCTGAGTCTGAACATCCCCGTGTAGGTACAAAGTATCGTGTCTGGCCTCTTCTTGAATATTCCTGGGGGATAGATGATCACGAACTTGGAGTATCTCATATTATCCGCGGGAAGGACTTAGTAAAAGAGGGGAAAATCGAGCAGCATATTTGGAGCCTCTATAATTGGGCTCATCCAGAGCTGATGTACTATGGACGTCTCAAATTTGAAGATGCTAAATTAAGTAAAAGTAAGTCTAGGAGAGAGGTTCAAGATGGAACATACACTGGATGGGATGATCCACGTACGTGGAGTCTACAGTCTCTTGACCGTAGAGGAATTGATGCCGAGGCTGTTCGTAAGGTGATGCTTGATTTGGGTCTAAGTATCGTCGACATTACAATATCTATGAAATCTGTCTACTCGGAAAATCGGAAACTTCGTGATGCGGAAACTCCTCGGGCATTCTTCGTACAGGATCCCGTATGGATTACGGCTGAGAATTTGGATAAAGAGTTGATTGAAGCCCATGTTCCAGTCCATCCTGATTTTCCGGAACGCGGTCTGAGGAGAATCCCTCTTCATGCGATAGATGGCAAATCAACATTTGGTATTCAACAATCAGACTTGAATCGTTTCAAGCTAGGAACTATCTTTCGACTCAAGGATATGGCCAATTTCGCATTGAAGAAGAAGAATCCTCCTGTTGCACATTATCATAGTTTGGATGTAGAACGAGTTAGAGAGGTAAATGGTCCAATTATACATTGGATACCACGAGAGGGTTCAATCCCTGTCGAGATGACACTAGTTGATGGTGCCACCGTTATGGGTCTTGCTGAACCTGGATTAGAAAAAATGAAGGCTGGTTCTTTCTTACAGTTTGAACGTGTCGGTTTTGTTCGTATCTATCAGATGGGAGACCCTATTCAGGTTTCTTTTGCGCATAAATAGATGTGCCGCCAAAGAGAACAAATAGCAGTAAATCATCTATGATAGTGGAGATGACACAATGGCCGCTAAGAAAAAGAAAACCGCAGCAAAGAGTGTGAAGCTCTCACCAACCATGTTCAAGATAACTGGTACACACTCACCAATGAAAATTAATGATAAGAAAAAGAAACTGTCTTATTTTGCGCCTAAGATTGATGCAGACAAGGCAAGTAAAGTAGCTAAAACCGATGGAGCAGATATTCTAGGGACCGCGGATGTAACTACTGCAAAACCAGCCTTGAAGTATGACTTCTATTGTTCTTACGATGCTGTACTCAATCTGAAATTTCTTCGAGTTCGTCCTCAAGAGATTGGCGTCAATGATCAGGTAAAGGGTGTACTTGTTAGCAACGAAGTACTCACTCCATTGAAGGGCAAAGAGGTTCCGGGCAAATCCATCAAACTCAATTTAGTAGAGTTGTTTGAGATTGAACGTAAGGATGGGATGACTGTAGATGGACTTACTGGTGGTCCTGCGAAAGCTATTGAGAAACTGCTATCAGGTCCAGGCAAGAAAACAGCTACACCAGCATGGGTGAAGAAGAATTCTACCTCAACAGGTCCATATGCGAGTGTTGAGAAGGTTGTCAAAGCTGTTGCGAAAATGGCAGGTACAAAACCTTCAGATGCAAAACGCGTGGTCCTTCATGAACTGAACTTCAATCAATTGAATG
>JAOUFI010000055.1 GCA_029858305.1 Candidatus Thorarchaeota archaeon | reverse complement strand
CTCAAGAGTGACGAACATGTTGAATGCTTGGCGTGTGGCAATGTCACTTATCCCAGTCCAAGGTCCATATAGAAAGAGAGCAAAGATTGTCGCGGTAATGAAGCCCCCAAGCGAGAATATCTTTGGTATTCTCACGTTCTTCTGGGTAAGAATACCAAACGCCCAAAGCAAAGTCATGACTAGTCCGCTGAGAAAGAAAGAGATTGCTGCTATACCGTGTTCGGGACTGAAGTTCATTGGGAAGATGCCCACCATATAGATGGCGCATGCAGAGAACACTCCAACAAGTCCAGCTAGCTTGCTAATGATGTTATTCAGATACAGTCCCAGCCCAATCATAAATGGAACAAAGAAGATACCTGCTAGCATCATCCCAAGATTGAACATCATGGCTAGCTGCGAAACTCCAATCTCTCCAAGTTCTGATACATAGTGGTTGAACATGGAAAATTGTTCACCATATGTTCCCACATATACAAGCTGGGGGGTGAGGATGAATACAAGTCCGATGATAGAGCCTATGATACCCCATGTCGGGAAGTGTTTCTCATTTACGAATTTGCCGCACTCTACAGCTAGTCCCATTATTCTCACTCAGATGAATGCCAATCAAACCAACACATAGGTCTACCGACAATGGTTCGAATTAATCTAGCAGGACAACCCCGCAAAACATAACTATTATACTATAATACTTTATATTATATAGTTTTGGAAAATTTCGTGAAATAATACTCTGGAAGTAATGAGAATAATGCAGGGTGTAGATCTCATTTTGAATACAGTTTTCATTATAGCGTTTCTAACGCTGTATGGGACTGTAAGCTGGGGTCTCTTCCGTTATTCAACAAAGCCCGGCTATCGATTCTGGGCATTTGGATGGGTTATTTACTCAATAGGTGGAATCCAATCTGCTTTCTCACCTCAGAATCTTATTCTGCTTGACATACTTGGATTGACATGTTTCTATGTCGGTTCTACATTGATATTAGATGGAAGTCGAGAAACAAAGTTGACCCAACGTCGACTTATCCTTTATTTAGCAGGCGTGTCAGTAATTTTCCTAGCAACCCTCTCTGGTATTGCATTGAGCCTGCCTTATTACATGATTTTTGGTATTTTGGGTCTGCATATTGCATATGTTTGTTTACTCTCTGCAAGAACTGTCTATAGTTTCAAGGATTCCAAAGGCATGCCAAGAGTTTGGTTGATAGTTGGACTATTGACATGGGCAATTTCATGGCTGGTTTATCCATTTGTGATTATATTGCCATCATGGTACTACGACTTTGTTGTGACTCTTCAGGCAGCAGGAGTAATAGTAACTGGAGCTTCGATGCTGATCTTTTTCACGATGACTGTTACACATAATCTTGAGCAGCAGTATCAGATTTCACAAATCATGTCTAGCCTCATCCAGCATGATATCCGAAACTACATTCACGTATCGAGGAGCACGCTCGAACTAATTCAAGGCAGTTCTCCTGCTGAGAAACAATATATTGGCATTGCATCAGAAACATTAGATGATGCAAGTATTTTCATAAATGAGATGTGTGACCTGACCAGTTTACTAGCGCGTGTGAATGTTAATCATGAACTCACATCTCTTTCGTCAATTGTTGCTCAGGCAGCGAAACGTGTCCAACAAGCGTATTCTCTTGAACCCCACCAGATTGATATTAACATCTCAGAGAGTACAATGATTAAGATATGCCCATTGATCAAAGAGATACTCTGGAATATATTTGATAATGCGTTTAAGCATGGTTCGAAAGTCTTGTACGTGCAAGAACGTATCGGGACTAGGTCCGAAGTCGTTCTAGAGATAAGTGATCGAAGTGGAGGACTTCCGACAGATATCAAAGATTTCTTGAACTCACCAGACTCACTATCAAGTCCTGTAGCACCCGGTTTCGGGCTCGGAATCGTTCTCATTCATGGACTATCAATCATATGTAATGCAAATTATCATGTAGAGGATGTTGTTGAGGATTCTGAGGTATTGGGAACTAAGTATACAATTAAGTTCGCTACCGCATAGTGAATCACTTGATCATTGGATCAGGAAACTTTAGGCCTTCATGTGCTTTATCTTCGAAAATCTGCTTGGCTGCAACCATCAGACTCTTCTCGATTCCAGCAATATTGTTGTTCGTTGCGACGACCATATTCGCCTTGGTGATGATACCCCTCTCATCGGTCCAATAATGGTGTAGTAGTGTCCCTCTTGGAGCTTCGACACATCCCACACCATCTCCCTTCTTTGGTTCAACGTCTGAGAGTTTCGTGTCCTTGCTGACTATCTGTGAATCCTTCAGTAGGTTTTCAATCTCTTCGATTGCTTGGACAAGTTCAATGATTCTCGCCCAGTGGTATGCAAACGTCGCATGGATTGGTCTTGGGAGAGCATCCCTCATCTCTTGGAGTGCTTCCTGCGCTATCGGCGTAGCCATCCTATCTGCTACATTTACACGAGCAAGTGTATTCGCACGCCAGATACCAGCGGGATATCCTGCTGGGAGGTAGTAGATGTGAGTCGCATAGCTATGCTCTGGTACATACTCCCCGAAGTATTTTCGATAGTCCTTAGGTTTAAAGTCTGCAACAATCTTACCCTTGGGATCCATGACCCTCAAGTTTCCATCAAAGATTTCGAGGTTCCCTTTGTTGTGCATCCCAATATAGTATGTTGGCGTCACTGCTAATTTTGTAATGGGATCCCAGTAGTCCTGAACAACTTTCTTAGCAAGAGTAACAGTTTCGAGTGTCTGTTTCTTTGCTTGTCCAACACGCTTCAGAAACAGATCTCGTTTTTCTTCGGAGAATGGATTAAGCATGCCTCCTGGTATCGAGGTAACTGGATGTATTGCTTTACCGCCCACTGCTGCAGCAAGGTCCTGTCCGAATTGCATCATCTCTAAGGCCATCTTACCCACGTCTGGCATGGCTTTTATGATAGCTACAACATTGCGCAGAGCGGGTTCTCCAAAAGGTCCAGCTAGAAAATCTGGAGCTGCTAGGGCGAAGAAATGAAGTGCATGACTACTGAACTGCTTTGCGTTGATGAGGAGGCGTCTCAGTTTTATCGCAGCTGGAGGGGGCGTGACATCCCAGGCAGCCTCGACGGCTTTGGTAGCAGCAAGGTGATGTGGTTCCGGGCAAATACCGCAGATTCTCGGTGCAATCCGTGGAGCCTCCTCTGCAAATCTACCCTCCAGGAACTTTTCAAAGAATCGTGTAGAGGAAACATTGAATTGAACATCCTTTACCTTTCCTGTCTTCGTCAACTTGACAGTGAGCTCCCCATGGCCTTCTAATCGGGTCACTGGGGCAATCTTGATGGTCTTCTCTCTTTCTGTCATTTCGTCTTCTTACTCCTCTGTTTGCCACGAATTTTTGAGAGATAGGATGATGCATAGTCTGTAAAATAGAATGACCCTAATGGGTCTGGAAAGGCCCTCTCAAGTTCCTCCGGAGGCATATCCGCAACAGCACCTAAGGCTGAGATAATCTTCGCACCATGGTCTTTGATACTCGGAGGCGGACCGAAACAGCCCTTACAAGGAGCGTTCACTGTTGGGCATTGTGCACCACAGAGTCCTATGGTTGCGAATCCCAGACAAAGATAGCCCTGGTCAAGGAGGCATTTGTTCTGGTCAATGTGACCTTGGTGAGTCCGGTAGAACTTCTTGATCTTCTTCTCTTTCCTCTCCTTTGGGCACTGGTCACATACTGTCTTATCGGGGAGGTCGTATGATTTACTTGTGATGAGTGCAGTCAGTGCCTCAGCTGTATTCTCACTTGTGGGGGGGCAGCCTGGCAAAATTGCGTCAAAATCCACAATATCCGGATTTGGTGTGATATGCTCAGTGAAGCCTGGAAGATTTTCGTCTGGAATCCTTCCCTCCGTGATAGTGTCAGCCTTGAGAAATTTTCTCTCTAGTAAATCCTTCAGCTCCCATTGATTTCCTAGCCCTTGAACTCCGCCATACACTGAGCATGAGCCCCAAGCAACCAGGATCTTACTTTTCTGACGCATTAACTTGAGTAGGTGTACGTCTTCCTTTGTTCGACAGCTTCCCTCAACGAAACCGAAGTGAATAGAGTGATTTGACATTGATTCGAGGTCTGCCACTTTGAAGTCCACAACTGCGGGCCAATATACAATATCTAGCGAGGGTAGTACATCGAGGAGTTTTAGATGTAGGTCCAGAAGGGACTGGTCGCATCCCCAACATGAGGTGAGCTGCGCCAGCGCAATTCTCTTGACCATGTTCAGTCACCTTTCCTCACTGGATTTGGTCCAAGCTTTGTGATTCGCTCGACCATGCTTGTTATACCCTCTGCAAAGACATCACCCTCTGCAGCAGATGCCCACTGAAGATGCACTCTTTCAGGGTCAAATCCCGCCTCTTCGAGTAACCTCTTCAGAAGAACAAATCGTGATTTCATCTTCAAGTTCCCACTGGTATAATGGCAATCCCCCGGATGACATCCAGATACCAACACTCCATCAGCACCCTGATGGAGTGCGTCAAGGATGAAAGAGATGTCAATCCTCCCTGTACAATTGACCCTAATGATTCGGACATTTGGAGGCATCTGCATCCTGCTTGTGCCTGCCAAGTCTGCCCCGGCGTACGAGCACCAGTTACAGCAGAATGCCATAATCCTGGGCTCAAAAGTCGATGTCTTGACTTTCTTCACAGTCTTTCCAGGCGCAGTGGTCTTAGGAGTTATCATGGTTAGACATGGACCTCCATGGATTACTTCGGAGGCGATAATTTCACTGCTATTAAGCTTCCTGAATCATCATCCACCCCAATCGTCATTTGAAGAGAATGGGCCAAAGCGCAATTGAGCTGAATAACAACCCAAGGAGAAAGTTATATCAAACTAGAATGTTATCGTAGTTTTGAAGAAAAGGTGTGATGATATTGATAATAGCATTCATCATGGCTAAGATAGAGTCTACAAAGTCCCGTAGTATCTTAGATATGATCCGGACTCTGGATGAAGTTGAAGAGGCTCACTTAATTTATGGGGCCTATGACCTTCTCATCAAATGTGTCTTCAAGACACCTGAAGCTCTTAGTTCCTTTGTAGTCAACGAACTCCGCAGAGTGGATGGGATAAAGGATACAGTTACGAATGTATGCGCTTCATGCGACTGAGATTAGACTTTTAATATGTCAATTATCATTCTCAAGACCTAATCGTTCAAGAGTTTCTTTCAGAGGTAGACCAGTGACTTGGTCCCAGCCACGCACAGAGTAATATTCATCAAGCATCTGGTCAAGTTCGACAACTTCCCCAGCTGAGGGACCAAGCGGCGCCTTTACCTTTGTCAGACGGTCAGGTAGGCAATCATCCTTTCGAGTGACACCAAATCGTGCATTGAATAACCGATTGAGGTTCACGATACGCTCACCAATCTCCTGAAGGTCTGCACCAGTCAA
Source organism: Candidatus Thorarchaeota archaeon (assembly GCA_029858305.1). Lineage (GTDB taxonomy): Archaea > Asgardarchaeota > Thorarchaeia > Thorarchaeales > Thorarchaeaceae > SMTZ1-45. The sequence goes on along the minus strand of JAOUFI010000055.1, from coordinate 8,293 downwards.
GTCTAACCCATTATGCACTTTGAGTGCAAGAGCCACATCATCATAATAGAACTCAGGAGGGATTTGTGTACCATACTTACAGAGTCCAACACTCTCTACCATGACCATAAAATCCTCGCACTCTTTCACCATGATCCCCTTATACTTTGGATTTAGTCGATCAGCCATCTCAGGAAGGTATTCTTCACCAAATCGTTTCTTGATATCTTCATCAAATCCCGCTTCATCGAGAACTGGGAATCCATAGAGATGGTCTGCTCCTCTTGCTGCAGTCACCGCTGCTAGTCCCATAGACTTCTGGGCTCTAGGTTCCTGACCTGCAATCTCCTGTTTCTTAACAGTCATGACGAACTTGTTTGTCCCACGTCCAATTCTCTGTGCAGCTCGTTCGCTTCCCTCAGCTAGTATATCCCCAAATCCCTCTCTCAGGGCAATCATCTTTGTAAGTTTGATGATAGTATCATCATTTCCCCAACTGAGGTCAATTCCTCCTGTGTCCTCTGCGGTGATGAGTCCCTCATCCCATGCCTCCATTGCCCACGAAATTGTTCCTCCCAAGGAAATTGTATCTATCCCATACTGATTTGCCAAATGATGTCCAAACAGAACAGATTCTAGGTTATCGTTTCCACAGCGTGAACCCATAGCTGACTGTGTCTCAAACTCAGGTGCTCCACCCTCAAAGGAGTAGGGTCCGCTCCTTACTGCAGTATATCTTCCGCATCTCTGTAAGCAGGACCAGTCAGATCTTGCTTTGACAAGATACTTCTCATTGATGGCATCTCCACTTATCTTGTCGTACCCTTCGAACACACCCTGACGCATGTTGTAGCTTGGAAGTCTTCCTATATGTTGCATCAATTCCACTAGACTAGTCGTACCATACTTCACACGACCTGGAGTGAACGCATTTGACAGCATTCTCTCATAAAACTCATCCATCCTCTTCAGGTAGTTCTTCGGATCTGCAACCTCAATCTTTCCAGTCCCCTTGACTGAGATGGCTTTCAACTTCTTTGAGCCCATAACAGCCCCAAGGCCAGACCGAGCAGAAGCTCGATCACGGTCATTCATGATGGCTGCAAAGCGGACCAAGTTTTCTCCAGCCTGCCCGATTGATAGGACTCTGCACCTTTTTCCGTGCGTTTTCCGAATCATGTCATCGGTTTCAAACACATCCTTTCCCCATAGGTGCGAGGCATCTAAGAGCTCGACTTTCGCGTCTTCAATATGCAGATACATGGGTACTGATGATGCTCCGGTGAACATAATGGCATCATAGCCTGCTAACTTCAATTCTGCCCCCCAGAATCCTGCCGCATGACTCTCACCCCATATATTGGTCAGAGGAGATAATGCTGCAATGACATGCCTTGATGACTGAGGGAACATGGAACCAGTGAGCAAACCTGTGGCAAATCCCAGAACATTATCTTTTCCTAAGGGGTCTGTACCTACAGGAATCATATCATAGAGTACTCTTGAGAGATATCCCGCTCCCAAGAGGTATTTTCTGACCATATCCTCATCAATGGGTCTTTTCTCAATGCTTCCAGTCGTCAAGTTGACCCAGATGACCTCACCACCCACTCCAAACACTAGAATCCCTCCTCCTTACTATAGAGCTCTTCTTTATGCTTCTCGTACAATTCCATCATTCTTCCCTCATCCTCTCTATTTGCAAGGTCTTCATCCGTAGTCAGGAAGAGGGCATCTGCGGGACAGCGGTCCACACATTGACCACACTGAATACACTTGATGGCTTTGCCGGTGTCAGGATTGATGTGAATGGCATTGTAGGGACAGGCCTTTACACACATCCCAGTTCCATTACATTTGCTATTGTTTACAATAACTATTCCTTTCGATGTTCTGCTCAAGGCTCTCTCTGGGCAGGCATCGATGCAAGGTGCATCTTTGCAGTTGCGACAAAAAAGTGGAAAATCCAGAGCTGGTTCGATTCTCATAACTCTAACGCGTGACCTTGTGGGGCTTATCACTTTGAAGTAGTACATACTACATACATTTGCACAAATCATACAACCCGAACAGATTTCGGGGTCGCCAAACACAAACTTCAGTTGCGTCACAATTCATTCTCCCTTTGTCCTGACCCCACTTCCCATTGCCTGGAACTCACACCACCCTGGTTTTGCCAGTATCTTACCCTCTCCAAATACTTGAATGCCTCTTACAAAGGTCATCACAGGCGCACCACGCATGGTCAATCCCTCGTAAAGTGTCCACTCACACTTAGAAAACATCATTTCTGCTGTAATCTTCTCCTCTCGATTTGGATCGAATATTACGAAGTCTGCATCAGAACCAATTCGCAGCACTCCTTTCTTCGGATAGAGACCGAAAATCCTTGCTGGGTTCCGTGATGCGATCTTGAGCAGTCTTGTATATGAGAGTCTTCCCTTGTTGATTCCCTCCGAGAGTAAGACTCTGAGAATCATCTGAGTTCCATCCACTCCTGACCAGGCCTCTCTGATATCTTCCTTTCCTGCCTCTTTCTTCTCAATCGGGCATGGAGCATGATCGCTCACAGTTATGTCGATTATGCCCCGTAGCAAACAAGACCAGAGTGCTGCTTTGTCTTCTTTGGTTCTCAGAGGAGGATTCATCTTGCTTCTCGGCCCCAATCGATTCATATCATCCCTATAGAACATAAGATGATGCGGGCAGACCTCTGTAGTCACCATGGTGCCATGCAGTTTTGCTCGTTCAATCTCGATCAGCCCTTCGCGTGTCGTGACATGAGCAATATGCAAGTGGCCTCCTGTCTGCTCAGCGAGGGAAGTATTCTGTCTTATAGCTAGTTGTTCAGCTAAATTTGGCCGTGCTAAAGAATGACTGATTGGAGCATCCCACTCGCCATCCATATCCTTCTTGAATTCGTCGAGCACGCCCTGGTCTTCAGAGTGGACAGTGAGATGCCCTCCATACTCTGACACCTCGCTTAGAGCCTTCGTTATGACACCTGCGCTGACCTGGAATGGTTCACATGTAAAGGCCTTGAAGGCAGCTATCCCCTTCTCCATAAGCATTGGAATGACTGAGATATTTTCGGATTTAATCATCCCCGCATAGAAGGAGAAATCGACTAGGGAGTGTGCGACACCCGCCTGTATCTTATCTTCAAGTGTTGCAACAGAATCAACCTGATTTGTCAGAGGCATATCAATGAGAGTTGTAACTCCGCCTCCGGCTGCAGCTCGGGAGCCAGATTGAAAGCTTTCATGCGATAACATGTTTGGATCATGAACATGAGCGTGACCGTCAATTAGACCTGGCATCAAGATGTATCCTTTAGCATCAATTATTGTGTCTGCGTCAGGTAGATGCTCATCAGTGGCAATAATTGAGATGGCTCCATCAGAAACCCCAACACCTCCTCTCACTAGTCCTGACTCCATGAGAAGTTGCGCGTTTCTTATGACGAGGTCTACACTTCCTCTGTCCATCTGTTTCCTATGTTTTGATGTAATAGAGCTGCTCAACTCATCCTCCCCCGACCGGCGGAAATAGTGCTATTGCGTCATTATCGGAAAGCACTGTTTCATACCCATCTAGTAACTCGATGCGTTTGCCATTTACCATACACGAGTAAAATTGTTTCAGCTTGCCAGTTTCAGTATCAATCACAGTACTTGTGAATTTCTCTCCATAGGTGGCCTTTAAGCTGTCAAGAAGGGCTCTAATTGTATCAGCCTCTAATTCAATACTTTTTACGCCTGTCACTTCTCTGACGGTAGCAAAGAATTTCACGACGACTCGTGCCATGATTACACACTCAATCTGATGGAATGCCAATATTCGATTAAAACCGTTGCCTTATGCACTGTCCTATGATTTTGCATAGAAGTTAAAGGCAGCATTCTGCTCAGATGACACCTCTGTGTACTTGGGTCGTGATGCATTTCATGGAGATTGTGGTTGTAGGACATCTTAGTAGAGATCTCATCATAATGCCTGACACTGCAAAGGAGGCTCTTGGAGGGAGCACGGCATATGCAATGCTAGCTCCAGCTATAGGTGCATTTGGTGCTGGGATTGTGACTAAAGTTGGTGCTGACTTCGAAAAGAGCTATCACGACATTCTCAAATCCTCTGGTCTTGACCTCTCAGGATTTATCGTCGAAGGCCCTAAGTCAACACGATTCGTGAATAAATACGATGCGTCTGGAGCTCGGGTCCAATACGTGGAATCAGTTGCACCTTCCATTCGACCTGAAGACTTCACAGAAGATCATCTCGATGCCAACATCATTCATTTCTCGCCACTCACATGTAATGAGATTGATATAGAGTGTATTCGCGAGGCGCGGTCAAGTAAAGCCCTCACATCTCTTGATGTTCAAGGCTATATCAGGTCAATTGGCAAGGATGGAATAGTTACTCCAAAGGAATGGGCAACACGCGATGAAGTATTGGAACTAGTAGATGTTGTGAAGTTTCATGAGCATGAATTATTCACTACGATTCCTTCAGAATCCGAACTGTCAGCAGCCAGCCAAGTACTCAATCTCGGACCGAGGATTGTCCTCGTGACCCATGGTCAGAGGGGTTCTGTAATCTACACGAGAAATTCGAAGGTTCGTATTCCAATGGTTCTTGCGAGAGCACAGGTAGACACGACAGGGTGTGGTGATACCTATAGCATAGGTTTTCTCTTAGAATACATGCGCACAGGCGATGTACGCCGCGCGGGACTTTTCGCAGCTACCTGCTCCTCCTTCAATGTTGAATCTATAGGACCATATGATATGCCCACACGATCAATGGTTGAAGCTCGAATGCGTGCATACATCCAAGCGTAGACGAAAGGCTTTTTCACAATATACCCAATCTTCGAGTTGAGGCAAACTGGATGTATGATGATTTGGATTCTCTCATGGCGAAATATGGAATTGACGCACTACTAGTAAGCGGCAGTGCATTTGAAAATTCAAACTTATTCTGGTTGACTGGGTTCAGGTCTGCAGACGAGATTATCTATCTCAAGAATCTTGGAGGAGAACCAATAGTAGCAGCATCATTTCTAACTCTTGAACGAGTTCGGAAAGAGAGCTTCATCACTCAAACCTATGATTACACAGATATCGTCGTGAAGATTTTGCAAGAGAACTTGGTTCTCGACGACAACATGGATCGAGTCTATAGTTCTTTCCTGAAAGCGCACTTCTCTGGAAAGACGCTAGGGGTCCCTGATGATTTTCCAGCTAGTTTGCTTGTGATGCTTCAAAAAATGGGCTATACTATCAAGGTTGTCAAGGAGCTCATTCTTGAGGCGCGTGCTCGAAAGTCTTCAAAAGAGATTCAAACAATCAGGAAGGCTGGAAAAGCCACCACGGATGCTATCGCACAAGTTGTAGAAATGGTGAAGAACAGTACTATTGGTAATAACAAAGTCTTGATGCATAAAGGGAAACCTCTGACTGTGGGGATGATAAAATCAGCTCTGGAGCACTTCCTCCTGGACCACGGAGCAGAGTCATCCGAGGATGCAATCATAGCTGTGGGAACTAAGGCTTTTGACTGGCATTATCTTGGGATTTCTGCGGACAAATTTAAGGCAGGAGTACCAATAATAATGGACATCTTTCCTAGGTTGAAATTAGAACGATATGTTGCGGACGTTACTCGAACTATTGTAAAGGGGCCTGTTTCAAAGAGAGTACGAGAAATGTTCGATGCTGTTGTAGCTGCAGCTGACGCGTCTGTGGATACACTGACTGATGGATCTGTCATCGATGCCGTGAATCTAGCCTGTGCAAATACTTTGAAGAAACATGGTTTTGACTCTCGTCGGCTTAATCCGAATGCAATCGATGGAATGACCCATGGACTTGGGCACGGCATAGGTTTAGAGGTACATGAGTATCCTAGTATGTATCGTAGAGAGGATTATTTCCTCGATGGACATGTCATGGCAATCGAGCCCGGTGTCTATCTCAAGTCAATTGGCGGCGTCCGTATTGAGAACGACTATGTTGTCACTGAGGGGAAAGCAAAACAGCTGACTAGGGGTATCAATGACATTCTCTTTGTTTGAATGATGCAATGAGTCATCAATAACTTAGTGCAAAATACGGGCATACTGAGATGCACATACCACAGGCTTCACACTTGTTTGCATCAATCGCAAAGAGATTCTCAGACTTCTTTACAGTGATTGCACCATAGACACAGGACTTCTCACAGAGACCGCATCGTGTGCACTTGTCAAGATCTACAGCGGGTGGTGGATCAAGGGATACGCCCTGCTCAAGATGAGGAAGTGCCTTGCCTTGAATGTCGCGAAGGGAGTCGTAATCATGGCTATCTAGCCACTCCTCAACTTGCCCTGCAATCTTTCCGTATACGGTGTGTCCCTCAAGAACTGCAGCTGTGCAGACCTGTACTGCTGAAGCTCCAGCCATGATGAATTCGATGACATCAGCACCTGACATCACTCCCCCAACTCCGATGATTGGGAGCTTGACAGATTTCGCAATATCCGCAACACACCTGATTGCTATTGGCTTTAGAGCAGAACCACTCATCCATCCATAGCCATCGCTACTCCCGAGCATGGGTCTTCCTGACTCGATATCAATCCTGAGGCATGGTCCGAATGTATTAATGGCTGCAATGGCATCAACATGTGGCTCTAGGGTCTTTGCTACCGCAGCAACATCAACCTTCGGGCTCAGCTTGGCGATAATTGGAATCTCAACTACCTCTCTCAGTGCCTTTGCGATCTCAACGTGGCCCCCGACATAATGTGTACTGAACTCAATAGCTTTCACACCTGCTTTCTCTAGCCTGGGAGCTATCATGCTTACATCTTCGGGAGTATAACCCACACTGGCAATCAGGGGCAGTCCCGAGCTCAATGCAATCGGATACTCCCTCTCAAGCCATGTTTCGAGAGGAAGCTCGCTCCAGAGTTCTGCGTTCAGTATACCTGTTCTGGATCCCACTCTTCCCTCCTTTAGCGCAGCCATGTTCGGCCTTGGGACATCAGCAGGCATTATACTAACAGTTTTGGCGACCAATCCGCCAACGCCACCAGCTGCAGCATTAAGCAGAGTCATTCCATCTCTTGATGTAGGTCCTGCTGCAGTAAGAATCGGATTTCTGAATCTCAGTCCAAGTAATTCAACACTGATGTCTGCCATAACTGAGGTCTACATGTTCTTCAACATAAACAATTCCCCCCGCATTGACCAGCAAGAAAAATGATTACATCATGTTGCATCAAGGATTTCAATAGGCGGAATATCATCAATATCTATACCCGTCTTCTTGCGTCTATGACTTACCATTTCTTCTAGAAGGGCTGAGAGGGTGGGATTCTTAGTTATAATTGTGTCTCTATTTTTATCTGATCTATTTTGTCATTTTAAGGGGTTTTAACTCATCAACGACAAAGTCCAGATTCAGTTCTTTTAGCTTGGATTCAAGAGGGTATCCTGTTTCTCTATCACAGCCACGGAACTTGTAGTATTCATCGAGCATCTCATCAAGATCTGGAAGTCCTCCCTTTGCAGGGCCTGTTGGCATAGGTTCCTTTAGCAATCTCTGAGGTAAGGTTTCATCTTTTCGGGTCACACCTAGTCTGTGATTGAACGCACGTCTGAGGTGACTTATTCGTTCTGCAGTTTGCCTTACGTACTTTGGATCTGACCATTCTTCCATGCCAGTTAAGGATGGAATGACATTAACAAAAGTATCAAAGTAGAATACAGGAGGCCACATTGTTGCATATTTGCAGATCACTGCAGAGTCTACCAGTGCGTAGAGGTCCTCCATGTCCCAGACCACTTGACCCTTGTATTTTGGCGACATGATATCAAGGATAGCATCCGCCTTCTCCTCACCAAATCGCTCGATGACGATGTCTGGATATCCAAGCTCTTCTAGGCTTGATAGACTTCTAAGATGGTCCGCTCCTCGCACATTCGTTGCATAAGTCAATCCGATGCTCTGGTGTGCTCGTGGGTCCTGTCCTGAAGCCTCAAGCCCCTTCACATGGACTGCATATTTCCAGGCATCCCCACCAATCTGCTCAGCTGCTTTCCTTACACCATTTGCAAGGATCTTTCCAATACCTTCGCGCTTTGCAATCAGCTCGACAAGCTCCGCTTGTGCCTCCTTGTTGCCCCACGACAGGTCGATCCCACCAGTATCTCGTTCTGTCAAGATGCCTTTCTCATAAAGTTCCATTGCGAATCCAATGGTCTTCCCGCATGAGATGGTATCCAAACCAAGTAGGTCGCACCTCTTGCCTAGGTAAAAAATGGAC
>JAOUFI010000166.1 GCA_029858305.1 Candidatus Thorarchaeota archaeon | reverse complement strand
AGATCAACAACATTCACCGGATTTTCACCATGAATGAATCGAAGGATATTTTCTCCTGCAAACTGAAAATACTCTGACTCAGTGTTTTCAGAGTATCCTGCTCTGTGAGGAGAAATAACTACATTATCAAGATCCTGAAACGGCATATCTGAAGGAGGTGTTCCTAATCCTCCCCACTTAGAAGGATACCTCCACCACACATCAAGTCCTGCCCCACGAATTCGATTCTCTTTAAGAGCATCAAAGAGTGCCTTTTCATCTATGACTGGGCCTCGAGAGATATTCACAAGTATTGAGGTGGGTTTCATCCAGGAAATAAAAGCTCTATCGACAAGCCCCCGTGACTCTGGAGTCAAAGGCAGAGACAAAATGATGAAATCAGAGGTTTCAACTAGAGGCCGCGCCTCATCAATCTTGACAAGTTTGTCAACTAAATCAGATTGTTGAGAAATTCCGCTTCGTGTTGCCGCATACAGTTTCACATCAAACGCTCTCAACCGTTTTGCAATCTCACCACCAATGTTGCCAAGTCCCAAAATGAAACAGGTCTTGTGACGGATCTCCACATTTGGGCGTGGACCTCCAAACGCATAGATCCAATTGCCCTTCCGAAGCTCTCTATCATTCGGAATGATGTTTTTTGCTGCTGCGAACAGGAGAGTGATAGCATATTCTGCCACCTCTGCAGCATTAATATGAGAGTTGCAAAGAATGATGTTTCCGCGTTCTTTGATGGCATCATGGTCAATATTCTCCACGCCTGCTGTAAATGTCTGTATCATTCTTAATCTAGGAGCAGCCTCTATGAACTCACGAGAAACACGATTTGCAGCTAGGATATCTGTATCTCTACCCAATTCTAGCATAGCTTTTAGTGTTCCATCAGTCACGACTACCTCTACAGTATTACCGAGAATTTCACGGATTATCGTGACTTTTTCGTTTCTCGAAGAAACCAACACCTTCAATCTATCCACATCCAAAGAAATGATTCCCAAGGACCCTATTGAGCCCTTGGGTAATTCCAATTAATATGACCGTGCTATGTAGACAATCTCAGTGGCAATCTTACCACAGACTGTGCATACCCCTGTAGGTTTCTCATCGACATCAATCCGGGTGCCGCGGGTCTCACCGCCCGTCCTGTCCTTAATCTCGTCAGCACAAGGCTTTCCTTCCATTTCAGTTGTGCAGAAGGGAATTCGAGCAATCTTGCCTTTATCAAGTGCATCTTCAATAGCACTAATGCTATCGGCATCGATAATTAGATCAACGAATTTCGACTCTGCTTCAGCTAGAAGGTGGGAATCAATCTCTTTTCCAAGAGATACTATCTTCTTCTTTAGATCCTTGATATCTATGATTTCCCGCTTCATTTTATCACGGCGGAACAAGACAGCTTTGTTATCCTTGATGTCACGAGGACCTATTTCAACTCTGATTGGTACTCCTTTCATTTCCCAATAGTTGTATTTCCAGCCCGGCGTATTGTCGCTGTTATCGAGATATACCCTGAAGCCTGCCTTTCGGAGATTGTTTTGGATATTCTTGCTGTACTCTAACACCGTGTCAGCATCTTTTCCCTTGTAGATAGGAATCACTACAATTTGGTATGGTGCAACCTTGAATGGAAGGCGTAGACCCTTATTATCTCCGTGAACTGAAATCAAGGCGCCAAAAATCCTAGAGATTGCTGGTCCGTAACATGTCTGCCATGCATATTCAATCTCATTATTCTCATTCAGAAACTTCACATCAAATGCTCTAGCAAAGTTGTCGCCAAGATCATGGGTTGATGGGAGTTGAAGCACTTTGCCATCAGGCATGAGAGTGTCTGCAGCATATGTATTTAGCCCACCAGGGAATTTGTCCCACTGAGTTCTTCGAAAGACCATTACGGGGATTCCGAAGTTATCAGTCACTACTTCCTTGGTTGTTTCAAGATCCTCCTTTACCTGGGCTTTGACCTCATCGTGCGTGGCAAAGACATTGTGGCTCTCAATCCAGAGAAACTCCCTTCCCCTGAGAAACGGTCTGGTGCTCTTGACCTCAGACCTGAAAACGGAGCAACGTTGGTACCGCTTCATGGGCAAATCACGCCAGCTTCTAATCCATAGGGAATACATGGGATAAATAGCAGTTTCACTGGTAGGCCTGAGGGCCAACCTTTCTTCGAGTTTTCCTCCTTCACCTGTATCTTGAATCCAGAACACCTGGGGAACAAATCCCTCCACATGTTGAGCCTCCTTTGTCAGGTTGCTCTCAGGAATGACCGTAGGGAATAGCATGGGCAGGTGGTCTTTGCGTTGGAGAACTTCCTCTAGGATATCGAACATGTTATTCATGGTCATAAAGCTCCATGGAGGAAATGGAGTGAATCCCTTCACGCCATACCTGATATCAGCAAGCTCTGCAACCCTGCAAATCTCACCAAACCAATCAGGGAAGTTGTTTGTCTTATCAATCTCGAATATGGTACTTCGTGGTTGTTCATCTTTCCCGCTCATGATATTCTCCTCTGTTCTGTTTGAAATTCATGGTACTGGCTAGGATAAAGAATTAGTTGTTTAGTGTTTATACGGAACGCGCTCACCTAGCATTATACGTTCACCAAGATTGTGTCAGTGACGTTCTTATTTAAAGACTACCTTCAGGTCAGTTGGCAGCTATTGTTTGGTTGTTGTATCTCCAATCTCTTGGATTCGTACATCCATCTTGTATTTTTTGATCAATTCCACCACGCCAGGTGGAACAAGTTTCTCCCACTCGCTATTCTTCCAGCGGATGAGATCGCGTACATGTTTTCCACTATAGGTCGTCCGCTCTAGTAATTTGGTAGAATCGGTTACAATACCTCCGTCCTCAAGAAGTCTCTTAACAAGGGGATTGTGACTATATGCTTTATCGAAGTAGGGCACAAAGGATCGCATATGGCTTACCCAAAGAGGATGTATATTGATATCTGTCACTGGCACTATATCGATTCGCGGCAGTGGAAGTTCTTCATCGATTAGAGCACGTTTGATGAACATGACGCGCTCACCTCCTGAGAATGGATTGTCTGGAGTGTGGGAATGCTGTGCACTCCCCACAACAATAATGATGTCCTCATCCTTACCAAGAATCTGCTTGATTGTATGAATGTGACCTTTATGTATAGGCTGAAAACGCCCTATGAACAGAGACTTCATTGCAACCAGCTCTTTTAGTGAACCTGTCAATCAAATAAGGATTGGCAATCTGACACAGAGTCAACAAACGGCCAAGTTCTTA
>JAOUFI010000054.1 GCA_029858305.1 Candidatus Thorarchaeota archaeon | reverse complement strand
TTGGGAGGTGTCATACTTACTCACTTTCTGCCGGACCTGCTTATGGATATGTCTATTGTTTTCAGTGTCGCAATGAGTCTGTTATCCTTCTGAATGATATTAATTCATGCAACCCTTTGGACTCCATTGACAATGGATATATCTGTACCAGTCCCCGTATTTGAATATCCAGAGGGTCTACCATTGAAGGCAATAATGTACAATCTTAAGATCTCCACAGTAATCCGGAAGAAAATGAGGTTAGCTGGGAAATACAGTATGATCAAGTTCGATACGGACTTTCCAAAACCTAGCGTCAAGTTTCCTAGACAGGTCTTGGTCAAGTCCATCATGGCAGGAATATGCGCGTCTGACATTCACCAAATCGATGTGGACATATCCTATTCCGCTTCAATTCTCGCTAGGAAGGACAATCCATTTCCTCTGGGTCATGAGGTTGTTGGGATTGTGGAAGAGATTGGCTCTGAGGTCACTGGCCTGAAGGTTGGTGATCGGGTGACACATTCGCCTATTGCCTCATGTGAGGCATATGGCTTTGAATATTGTAGAAACTGCAGAGAAGGAAGACCCGAAGTCTGTCAGGCAATCGCAGGAATCGGAGATGGCTCTGAATTAGAGGATAAATATGGGGGTCGATTCAAGTTCGGAGGCTTTGGAAGTGGAGGTTTTAGTGAGTATTTTGTCACTTATGAAGACCAACTACGAAAGATACCCGAACAACTTCCAGACGAAATAGCGATCTTAGCAGAACCTCTGGCAGTTGCTATTCATGCTGTAAAGAGAAGGTATCCGTCAGACAGCGATACTGTTCTTGTCATTGGAGCAGGTATTATAGGACTCATGATTATTAGAGCTATAAGAGGGCTGGGATCAAAATGCAGGCTGATTGCATTGGCGAGATATCCGTTCCAAGAGGAGGCAGCAAGGCGATTGGGTGCGGACGACGTAATCTCTACAATGAAATTAGACTTACTTTATCAGAACATCGAAAACCTGACAGGAGGGCAACTGGTGAAACCTGCGATTGGAAAAAGGATTCTCTATGGTTCTGGAGCGGATATCATTTTTGACAGTGTTGGATCTGACTCGACATTAGACGATGCACTACATCTAGTAAGGAACAATGGCACAGTTGTGATTGTAGGAATGGGTTTTGGTGTAACAAAGAAGACTGACTGGGCTCTTGGAATGTATAAGGAACTGGATATACTTTGTTCAATGATGCATGGTAAAGAGGAACATAATGGAAAATCACTGGACACATTCGATCTCGCATTTGATTTAATGAATGCTGATCAATCTTGTCTGAAAGGTCTTGTCACCCATATCTTTGGCATCGATCAATATAGAACAGCATTTTCTGTAGCTTCAAAAAAGAGCGAGAATAAGACAATCAAGGTAGCTTTTCGTTTTGAATAGAACTCAAAGGGTACAATATAGCTTCTTTCAATCGAATGAGTGAAGAACTTGTTTTCATTCGGCCAGTGTATTTTAGGCTTGGATATTCTCGCACAACGAAGAATCGTAGAGGATACAGAAATTCGGATTGTAATCGTGAGAAAATTTCATTCAGAGATTCTTCCAATTGAATTTGTTCAGATCTGGGAACATCACTAATCCACTCTCCTTTGAAGACATGCAAGTTCTTCCTCAAAAATTGAAGGATAGTGAAGGGATATTGAATGGTGCAGATAAGTAGAATTAATCCAATGGCAACCACCAAAAGAATTCCTGAGATGAGGAGAAAGTAGGTGGCAATTGCTAGGACGAAGAATATCACTATTAAACAAGTTAGGAAAGAGGGGAGCTTTTCACGATTAATTCGTAGAGTTTCCTCTATTGGATTGATGGTTTCTGAAGGCCAAGTAATCAGTCCTTTTGTCGATCTTAAGAATAGAAGAAACTTGTCTCTCTTGGACACAATCTCGCTACTTGAAAACTGTGGGATCTCATCAGAACGTACTGATGATTCGGAGTCTTTGGATTGAGATATTTGAATGTCAATATACATGATGGCCTCAGAGATTAGACTACGGGAGAGACCATAGAATTTGTATTTGCGTTGCTTAGATTGATTCATCATGATGGTCGCAATCATGATCAGTAATCCAAGAGTAATCAGGGCAAGTCCAAGGGAGATGAAACTAGAAAGACTCGAGCCCAAGAGTATAATCGTCAGTCCAATTACTGCGAGCAACATGCCAATTCCAAATCTGGCATCAATTAGATTATCTTCGTGATAGACTGAACGAGCGTCTTTTTCAAGAAGCCTTTCGAACTCAGGAAAACTTGAATTCCCATCCACCATATCTTTCCATACATAGTCATCGGTCATTTTCTCATAAATACATCTACACCAGTTTTAGACGATTAGGAGGACTTATTCCGGTGAAAGGTTGTGTGATATATCATGATAGAGAAATCAATTTTCGATTTTGGTAGACCGCTGATTATGGCCCATCGAGGTGAGTCCGGAAGAACACCAGAGAATACGATGTTATCTCTAGAGTCAGCTGTCGCATTAGATGTTGATGTTCTCGAGTCGGACGTTCGATTGACCAAGGATAATGAAATTGTTCTCTTCCATGATGACGACCTTTCGCGCACGACAGGCAGGGAAGGAAGTATTCGCTCATACACTCTTGATGATATACTGCAATTTGATCTGGGCTACACATTTACTACAGATAATGGGAAATCATTTCCATTCAGGGGAAAGAATCTCAAAATAGTTACCCTACAAAATGCGTTCGAGAGATTCCCAGATGTGATTTTCAACTTGGACATCAAAGATGACTTCCCATCTGCAACAAGTGAACTCGCACAGCTTATTTCGAATATGGACAGGAGGAAGTCCGTGATAGTCGCTTCGTTCAATGGCGTACAGCTTGAACGTTTCCGTGAACTGATGCCGGATGTTGCTACAAGCGCCCATCCAGGGGAAGTTCAGAAATTCGTGCTTAACACAAAGATAGGACTACCTAGGATTAAGAGAAAAGATATTCAATATAGAGCCTTTCAAGTCCCAATCAAATCAGGACCCCTAACTATCGTGACTAGGAAATTCATAAGCAAGGCACATGAACACAACATCGCTGTCCATGTCTGGACTATCAATGATGAACCCACGATGAACTATCTTCTTGAAATGGGCGTGGATGGGATATTCACAGATCAACCATCTCTATTGAAGCAAGTTCTTCAGAAGAGAGGAGTTCTATAGTCGAAGCAATGGCGAACTCATTCACTAGAATACAACTAACCGAAATAGCTTAATATGTATCGACCCTAAGGTCAAAAATATTAGTCCAAACCGGACTACTAGTAGTTTGGGACCGTGGACTAGAAAGACCGAATTGGAAGAATGTATCAATGACCTGTCCAAAATATAATGCGGCCGATGGTAAGTGCGGTGTTGACGGATTCAAGTTTTACACGGGAATGAACAAGCCCTGCGAAACTCCTGGTATAACTAAGGACAAGTGTCCGCGGTTTGCTATGTCTGGCTAGACATCAACGCACCACGCTACTTCTAGCAAATATGCAGTGGGTTGAGCATAGGGGCTCAGTCCCCTTTCAGCTTTTTTGATATTCTTCTCATTGCTTTTAATTCTGAAACGCTTCTCGTATACTGTTCGAAAGGATATAGGAAGTTGAGAGAAAAGAGGGTGGCAATGTAGCTTAGAGAAAGTATTATCTGTCTATTTTGCCAGCCCTCAGACTCGAGCCGGTGATTCTGACTATGGTGAAAGCCTACATCCTAATTAACACCCATGTTGGACAAGAAGACGCAGTTCTAAAAGAAGTACTCGAACTCTCAGTTACAGAAGAGGCACACAAAGTCTTTGGGCCCTATGATATTGTTGCAGAAGTGCGTGGACGAGATATGGAAACGCTTGTCGAGATAATAACACAGAAGGTTCGTAGCATCAAAGGCATTGAAGATACACAGTCAATACTGGTAATAGATTCTGAGATTGACATGACATCCACCAGTTTGGCTTCCTAGAAGGCAAAAAGGACACTTACTCTGCTCGGAGTCTGTCCAAGAATTTCTTAATAGCAATGAGTGATGAGAAGCTGTAGGGACATACCATACCATAGGAGGCTATATTCTATAATGAAGACGCTTTCAAGAAAACCGTTTTTGCTGATGCTATCCGATGATTCAGGTGAGCTCGCTCCAGTGCGGTTAGATGTTGGACTTGTGAACGCAGACCATGCGTTAATTGTGCTTGATGAATACAATGACACATGTTGGCTATGGATTGGTCGCCACGTGAGTATGCCTACAAGAATGCATGCGACACGTATGGCGAGAAGCATTCAGAAGTCTGGGTTTAAGATTGGTGTGACAACTATTGGACTCGCTTCTGGAAAGCTCATAGAAATGATGGAGAAGGATGACACGGATCCTGAAGTTGCATCTGCTATCATGTCTTTCAAAACTATTCTAGACTATAAGTGGAGTTTCGATGACAAGTTCTTGGCTTTCAAAAAGGATGTAGCTACGAGTAGCACCGAACCTATTGCTGGTGCCCCAACCAAACGACGAGAGCCAGAACCAGAACCTGTGCTGACAGCTCGAACGATACGAGATGAACCAGCAGGACAAAAATATACACCACCAAAAGCAAAACCAACTCCCCCCTTGACATCAGAACCCACAGTGACACTAGCAGACAAGAAAGCCGGCTACCTAATGATGGCGACAATCAAGAACTCAGATATTGTCTACACAGAGAAAATCGAGCGAAGTGGAACACCCGGAATGAAGATTGAAGTACCAGGAATCATGGTCATTGAAGTCCTTTTGAAGGAGAATGAAATCAGTATCACACCGGGGGATTTTGGTGGTTCAGAGGGAGCCCTGAAGATTAAATCAGATTTCACAAAAATGGTCAATACTCTTTGAGTCTACAAAAATCTAAGAGTGCCGCAGCAGGTTGCCTGTCAACAACTGCGGCTTCTTTGCTCTTTTGCACCAAGTAATTCTCTATACCAGTATCTATAGGCATGCTTGAATCCCAACTTCGTATAGAGAGCTTTAGCAAATCGGTTTTCTTTTTCAACAAGTAGATAGGCATACTCAGCTCCAAGTTTCTGCGCCCAGTCACCCAAAGCTATATTCACTGCTATTGCAGCACCCCTACGTCTCATATCAGGATGTGTCGCTATACCAAATATACCTAGCCAAGGCCTCTCAACAACTCCAAAACCGATGGCTGCGGTGATTTCTTCAACCATTGCTATTGCATAGGTTCTCGGTAGGCTGGTCCTCTCCATGATTTCCAAGCGGACGCTCATTGTTAAAGGGTCATGACCGGATGAAATTTTATACGTTTCAATCCAATCATCTGTTGCTTGAGGTAAAAGGACTGTTTTCAATTCTGTTTGAGTCGCAAGAAGTGTGGATAGATTTGCGGTCCAGACTTCCACCTGAAGACCTATCGAAAATCCTCGTTGCTCCAGCTCACTATCAAGTCCAGAGGGTTGACTGGCTTCAGTCATCTGAAATCTAGGAATGAGATCCCTACATCTATAAAATTCGATTACAGAATTGATTGCTATGGGAAGAGAGAGATTCGGAGACTCTAACGGAAGAACGCTGTTCGCACGTCTAGTTACTCCGTGATCCGCGCGAAGCAACCATCCGCCTATACGCATCTTCTCCTCAGCTACCCATGCATTATGGCCTAAGAGCTCCATTTCTTTTATTTCGCTATAGTCCATTGAGCTTTGCCTCCTTAATCTAATGAGGGGATTATTGGCACCAATTTAACGAATTTGATTTGAACACATACTGATCTTTCATGGGTAACTTCAGACATATTCTATTCCAAGAATCTTAGTAGCGCAAGAGATTGGATAACATTGAATTGATTCAAACATTTCTTATCTACGTTCATAGAGTCTACAGGACATGGACATTCAGCAGCTAGTGAGAGAGTACGCACCAATCCTTCACTTTCATCCAGAAGAAGGCGAGTATTGCTGTTTTCCAAATGATGCTGAAAAAATCTTTGAACGATTTCATAGAAATTGGTCTCTCTTCAAGGAAGATAAGACTCCAAAACGACTCAACAAATCTACACCCAGCTACTATGAAACCTGGATAGATGATGATTTGATTCAAACTCGATATTGGTTCTGGTATAACTACAACGACTTTCCTGGGGGATACTTAGGAATAGGAAAGCATGTGGGAGATTGGGAACATGTTGAGGTACGCCTCTTCAGTGAACAGAAGAGAATTTGGTTCCTATCCAATCATAAAAGTGCGCGAATTTTAACTAGTCAACAGAACCTTCCAGGCTATTGTATAGAACCACCTATTCTTGAAAGGAATCACATCCATGTATGGGTCGCTCTTGGGTCGCATGCTAACTATCCAGCACCAACCAGTACACCAAGATGCTATGCTCGAGTACTTTGTGATAGAATAGAAGCAGATGGATCGATTTGGCACACTGCACTGGGTTTGAAGCCACTGGTTGAAACTAACTTCCATTCATTCAGGGGAAGATGGGGTGATTGGAGGGCACCCAGAAGTCCATTAAATGAATACAATAATAGGTGGCGAAATGCACCCGATATTCGACTATTCTAATTCTTTTCTTGTTGGCCCTCTTGGTACCAGGGAGTCCGCCGCGGAATCCACCTTGGAACATTTGCCATTTAGAGTTGATACTCATTTCCAAAACGTGCTAGCAAGCTAGGTTCTTCGGACATGATGAAGTAGATATGATTCCCAATCAAAGATAGAACAAACCAAGCGAATATTGATAATGATGAAAATAGAATGGACTCGCCAAGCAGTGCAATCAGAACACCAGAAATCATTGGATTTCGGGTATGTCGATATAGACCACCAACAACAAGATTCTTTGTGGGCGCCCAAGGAGCTAAGGTTCCCTTACCAATGATTGAGAACATTCTAACGCATTTGATTAAAAGTACAACTCCAGATATAATCAAAGTTAAACCTAGAAGAGAAAGGAGAATGTCGATAGTCGGATTGAATCCCCACGCAAGAATATAGTCATTTGAAATCACAATCAAGATCCATGGAATCAAAATAAGCACCATGAAAGGGAGACTAAAAGACCCCACGTGATCACGGTAGCTCATATTTTCTCTTCCTCATATCAATTAACCGGGCTATACCCCTTACGCATTATAGTATCAACAATCTGGGAGGACTCATCTGGGAAGTCTTTGTTGTAGTGAGCACCTCTGCTTTCCTTTCGCATTCGTGCCATCTTAATAATCAACTCAGCCACGAGTGAGATATTTCTCAGCTCGACAAGGTCAGGAGTGATAACAAAGTCCCAGTAGAACTGGTTGATTTCTCTAGTCATGAATCCAATGCGGTTTCTTGCTCGTATGAGGCGTTTATTTGAGCGCACAATGCCTACATAATTGATCATCAAGCGACGAATCTCCTCCCAAAGATGTGAAATCACAACAAGCTCATCGGAGTCAGTAGCTTCTCCTGGATCCCAAGGAGGAATCTCAATCTTAGAAGATTTGGACTTAATCTCCTCAGCAGCTGCAATGGACGCATTATGTGCAAGTGCTGTAGCTTCGAGAAGGGAGTTGGATGCCAGTCGGTTTGCACCATGAAACCCGGTACATGCGGTTTCTCCAATTGCGTAGAGACCAGCGACATCTGTCCTACCATTGATATCTACACGGACACCACCCATCATGTAGTGAGCTGCAGGAACCACTGGAATGGGTTCCTTTGTGATATCAATACCAGCCTTTAGGCAGGTTTCGTATATCTGCGGAAATCTCTCCCTAATATAGCTAGCATCTCGAAATGAGATATCAAGCCAGACGTTGTCTGCACCAGTCTTCTTCAGCTCATGGTCAATTGCTCGAGCAACAACATCACGTGGAGCAAGCTCTGCATCCTTGTGATAGTTGGGCATGAAACGTTTGCCATCAGGACCAAGTAGACGTGCTCCCTCGCCCCGAAGAGCTTCTGATATCAAAAAAGAACGTATCTTTGGATGAAATAAGAGCGTTGGGTGGAATTGAACCATCTCAAGATTCATCACGCTGGCACCGACACGAAAAGCCATAGCAATACCGTCACCAGTAGCAACATCCGGATTACTTGTATAGAGAAAGACCCTGCCTGCTCCGCCTGTAGCTAGTATTGTCACTTTTGCCAAGAACCGTTCTACTTCACTAGTATTAACATCGAGAATATACGCACCGTATACACGATTATTCAGTGCATAGAGATTTACAGCCATATGGTTCTCAAATATTGTAATATTTGCAACATTTTCAATTTGCTTTATCAGTGCAATTTCAATATCCTCACCGGTGTGGTCCTTTACGTGTAGTACTCGTCGCTTGCTGTGTCCACCCTCGAGCCCAAGTTCATACTCATCAGAATTTACGCCACGACTGAAGTTTACTCCCAAATCAACCAATTCACGTATCCGCTCAGGTCCAGCCTTAACAATACTCTTCACAACATCATAATGACATAGACCATCTCCAACACGTAGTGTATCTTGTATGTGAGCCTCAATTGAATCCTCAGACGATACAACCGCAGCTATTCCACCCTGAGCTCGAACTGTAGAGGAGTCTGAAAGACGACCCTTTGTGACGATATGGACCGTACCATGTTTTGCAGCCTTGAGGGCAAATAAAAGACCAGAGAGTCCGCTACCAATCACAAGAAAATCCGATGAATAGATAGTGTCAGACATCCATATCATCCTCCAAGTCATTTACGGTTTGAGAATCAAAAGGCTACTTGAAGCTTCTTACAGCAGAAATACATTAACATTAGAATGATGTTGTAGTAATATTATATTCAGGAGGAGAAACTTTGACCACCTGTGAAGAGTGTAAACGTTTTGGATATTCTAGAACGAATCAAGAGTCTTATCCGTGTTCACTCTGTGGAGAATTGCGATGTATGGACCATATGATTTGGGTTCCTGCTCATGAACTAGACAAGCATCTCGAGGAAACAGAGGCAGTGACTAGTCTCATGAAGTTCAAGAAAATAGGAGGGTGGTACGGATTCTGCGGGAGAAGCTCGCATATTCCCCGCGGGCTCCCAATACGTCATGGGAAAGAGAGAGAGGGAGGAAAACTTGTTCGTCCAGTTCTGAACCATGAGAAGAAACCTGGTTTGGAATGCTTCCAGAGATGGGAGGTAGGAACCATCGAGAACGGGTACGAGGCAGAGTGGGAATCAAAACGTTATGCACTCTCATGTTCATTTGCTCCAATCATGTTACTAATAGCGAGTATGTATCAGAGTGGGAGCGATCCATCGACCGTTCCAAATCGTCTTTATGAAACCGCCTTCAGAACTTTTGGTAGCAAGAAGTCATCGTTCTTTTTGGAAACTTGGGAGGATTTTGCTAAGTCTGTAGGTACAAAGCCGGATAAAGAAACGTTAATCGATTATGTCTGTTCAAGATGCTCAGTCATTCCATGTTTGAACAGACAAGCTCCATTTCATGACAGCAAGCTGCTGAAGAGAATCGTAGAAGATCCAGACCTCATTGATATCTGGAAATGAGATGGATATTGATGCGTTACAACTACATCAAAGAGAATCTTCTGTTTTATTGAAGCATCAGTTGACTGGTTTCTCAGAAATAGAGTCCATCTCAGCAGCGCTGGAAAATCTCACTAGTGCCACGCCAATCAATGCAATACTTCCTGCAAAGAGAGTAATTATTGCAGGGGGCTCGCCTAAAACAAAATCACCAATAACACTGACGAAAGGAACAAGGAAGAGGAATGAGGAGGCTTTAGGTGCTCCAAGAATCTCGATTGCAGAAAAATAGAGTACATATGCTAATCCTGAAGCAAAGACACCTGCAAAAAGAAGCCCAGCAATCGACCAAGCATCGAAGATCAGGATGAGTTGGCTCCCCTCCAATATCATGAATGCTATGATAGGGAGGATCATTAAGGTCGAAACGGCATGCTTCACAGTCATGACAATATACCTGTTCGCTCCCTCAAGATAGTGAAGTGTCACAGTATAAGCCCCCCATGCAACCATGCCAATTACAGCAAGGAAAATGCCAAGTTCTAAACCTGGAGCGAGAGCAAAGGAATTCCAGAGGAAAATCAGACCACCTATTACTCCGAGAAGGAAACCAGTAGCTTTAATGAGAGTCACGCGTTCTTTTAGGTAGAAGACGCCATAAACTAGAACGAGAATGGGGCAGAGATTCACAATAATAGAGGTCGTGCCAGAGCTAACGAATTCGGTACTAGTATGAATTGCAATGACGAAGATTGAGGAGAAGAATGCGCTCAGAAGGAGGGTGCTTCTATAAGGTCGTATTTCATTACCTATCTCAGTCAGACCTTGCTTCTGGTAAAGCATAACAAAAATCATTGTTAAAGCTCCAAATAGGTATCTGAATAGTGCATAGAAAACCCCTGAAACTCGAACAGGATCGATGCCTGAGAGAAAACGAGATACGACGAAATTCGCTCCCCAGAGAAGAATGATCGTTGCCAGTAGAAGATAGGGTCGCTTGGATGACACAATCAGACAAGTAATAATCAACTACTTAGCGCTAGCGGAAGGGTGTTCTTTATCGGTGATATGTCAGGACAATATCATCTGATAGGGGAATGACTCGTAAGTAGGGACTTGAAGCCTTTGATGCTCGTTCGATAATGCTCCCACCGTATGCCTTTATCATAGACATGGGTACACTAGGAGGAACACAGAATTCAATCTCATCTGGAAATTCCTGCATCCCTACTTCAATCTGAATCTGATTTGCAGACATTCCAATCTCTAGGTGAACAGGTCCACTCGGCAATGGTAAGCCATCTACAATAAGCGGCCTCTTGGCAGTGAACCATTCTTCAGGCACCCCTGGTAGAACGATCAGCGACGAGTCGGTTTCAATAACTAGCATATCACTTACGAGTAGTATCAAGGCTGCAGAAGCACGGATACTTAATCCCACACTCCCAAAGCCACCAAAACTTCGGGGATTAACATACTCTGGTAGGTGATAATCTTCAGACAGGAACTCCAAGGCTCGTTTCAGAATGAGCTCTACCTTGTCGCGTTGTCGGGTGTGTATATAGAATTGAGCGAGGCGGAGAGCAAGGTGACTTGAATACCTCTCAACTGGCAAATAAGACTTCCAAAGACTATTGACTAATCGATGTGGAGATATTTTATCGTGTAAATGTAAGAGAAAGGATGGGTCGATTTCATTACTTCTGAAAAGAGCTGCTGTTGAAAGGAGATTTAAAATTTCATCCTCTACTCTCTCAGTCATTGGGTCATTTGGGCGGAGCCAGCGTGCACGATCAATTTGTGTGCAATGTTCAAGTATATGGACTTGGTATTGCTCAATCACAACATTAAGACTGTTAATCAGCTCATCTTCATGAAGTGGAGAGATTGTAGTAGTTGCAGACTTCAAAGCTGCAAGATTCCACAGCATCTGCTCTAAATTCGAAATCACACCTTCTCTGACCACAAGGTGATGCTGAAGTGTTTCAATGTCTGAGATGCTATTATTCTCAAGCTGCATCTTTACAGCTGCGACGACTCCAGAGGTTAGCCGCTTAAGAAACTTCAATATAGCCTCATTCAACGTAGCCCCCTGAGTGTACTCGATGTATTGATGAAGCCCCCAGAGCAATGGGCTGAATAGAGAGAGATCTAATGATTCATCTGGAATGCTCGTACGAGAAATGAGAGCCCCTACTACCTTCTCTACCACCGTCATAGAACCAGAACGGGTGAGGGCTAGAAGAATACGTATTCTCTCCCTCCAATCAAGAGCTGCAAGATGGGGGTTTTCTGGGAACATGACAGGAAATGCATGTATGGCAAGTGATACTGCAGCTTGAGAAAGAACGGTATCCATATGTTCTTCGGGGAATGTTATTTTGGCTCGGAGATCAGAGAAATTAAACCACTCACCAATGGTCTTGTCACGATCCTCAGTTGTCGGCTTAATTTGATTGTATGAATCTGTAAGACTAATTGATGAGAGCGGAGACCAGAAGAAAATTCTCTCAGAGCCAGCAGGGCTAAGGGAAAGATTGAATTTCATGGCAATGGTTGCAGTTCCAGATGTAGAAGCGAAATGATTATCCTGAATGCTGGAAATGTCCTTAACAGCCTGAGGGAATGCTGGGTCAAATGCTTCCCCAAATGTTACCGCAGCAGGGGTCTTGTCAAACATCAATGCCAGAAGTTGATTAATGTAGAGCTGTCGATTGTTGGCCTCATATTGGATTGATTCAATAGGTTCAACACCAAAAACAGACATTGGTCGAATAAGTACGTAAAATGTGAAATTTATTCTGTTAAGATCGTGATTTCTGAGATTGATCTCATTGCAGACATATTCTTCATCATCTATAACAAGATGGTACACAAGTCTTGTGAACTCAACAGATTTGATATGGGTCTTCCATTCATACACTTGGTCATCAGAAGACACTAGCTTGAGCTGGGGTCCATCCTTTCCCATTAATGAGGGGAAAAGAAGATTTTGATCCTCTTGTAGCCAAAAATCAATTGCACCGCAATCATATATTGAGGAAAGGAGGCCTCTGCTGTCTGTTGTTCCATACTTCCTTGCACCAACGCCTCCTATCAGAGATATGTTTCCATACATAGTATTGCGAAAATCGGTGATTATGCCCTTCTCTTTATCAACAGCTTTCATTGTCAGGAATGCCCATGATGGCAACATCCAAGATTCAGCATCAGGAAAAAACTTAGCATTCAGTTTACTCTGTAAGTAGTCTATCTCATCTGCAGGGAGCATTTTATCTTGAGGAAGGTCGAGTTCGTGATGTTTTGCAACCTTTCTGTAGCGCTCCAATCGGACAAGTTCATTAATGGTCAAGATAGAACCTCAGCTTACAGACGTTCTTTTGTGCAACGAGAATCAGTGATATCAATATGCCTTATTTGTGATTGTTGTCTGTCAGTAGGTTCAGATAAAGCCTTAATAGAGTTCAACTTGAGGGTGATTCTGAGTCTCGCAAAGAGTATGACTGAAACATTACTACCGCTCATATCAATAGTAAGGGATGGCAGATGGCTGAAGTTCTCACAAAACCTTCAAGGCGGATAAGGAATATGGTAGCGAAGGAGCTACGCCTTATAGTCAAGGATAAGGTTGCCATCCTTTTAATTTTCCTGCTTCCCGCAGCATTGATTGGTATGCTATGGTATGTCACTGATACAAGTTCTATGGGTGGCATGGGTATGGGGGGTGGCATTGGTGGCGGGGGAACATCCGGCGGCGATAATGGAACAGCGACCGATAGTGGGATCATATTAGGCATAGTCGATCAGGATACAACGAGGACCTATGATGGCGAGGATCTCTCTGAAAATCTTACTGCTTACATTGAGGAATTTGCTGGAGAGGTCATTATCTATAATAGTACAGCTGATGCCTATAGAGACCTCTATGAGAAAAAAATCGATGGTTACATTGTCATACCTGATGGTTTTGAAGCAAATCTAACCATCAACGAACCAACCTATATTGAGTTGCATGTCGATTCAACAGATTTTCTCGGCTCTGCCACAATACAAGGCGTCGTCCAAGGAGCAACTATAGTTTTCAGGGTTTCGAAACTCTGGATTCGCTCAGAGGTCTTCCCAGGTATTATAATCGAGTTCACTCCGCAAGGCGGATACTTGGAAGCTGTGTTTGGAGGATTCATTGTTATTTTCTCGAGTTATCTCGGGATAGCTATGACATCAGCTCAAAGCATAGTTGGAGACACTCCACTTCGTAGAATGCTTTTGACTCCAACAAGTCGGCTCGAGGTGGTTGTTTCGAAAGTAACTGCCTATGTCATCATCGGATTTTTGCAGTCGCTCCTCCTTGTAACACTCTGGGTACTTGCGTTTGATTTGAATCTGAACACTAATTTCATCGCTCTCGTCATTATTATGAGTCTGAGCGCCTTGACTGGCTCAGCGACAGGGATTTTGATATCATCAGTTGCAGGGACAAGGCTTCAAGCAAATCAGATGTTCCTATTTGTCCTATTTGCAACGTTGATATTATCAGGATTCTTCATTGATGTGGGAGCTTTGGATGATATACTTCCAATGAATCAGGGACTCAAGCTCTTAATTGCCACAGCTTTCAAGGGATTATCTTTACTTCAGGTACTGGATAAGATCTTCGTACTTGTGGCATTCTCTGCAACTGCTG
>JAOUFI010000165.1 GCA_029858305.1 Candidatus Thorarchaeota archaeon | reverse complement strand
ATGTGATCTTGAAAGGCATTTTTCAATGGAAAATCAGTAGATTCTGTCCGACCGACCACAATGATATTACCCTTTGAATCAACAGTAGTGCTCCCAAAAGCATACGCTACAGTCTCTATGGAATCATCCCCTGTACCTCCCAAGAAGGTTGAGAAATCAACCTGGTCAATTGGATTCGTTTCTGCGGAAGCAATCACGTGGGAGAATGCTCCCAGAGAAAGAAGCACGAGAAATCCGACGAGCGCAGTCCTTCGACTAAAAATCTTTAGATTTGTCATTAGACCATCATCCCTTTTGAGTAGATTTATATTTACCAAATTTCATAAATTGGAAAATATATATTGTTATCAGAGCAAGAGTTCAATTGAAATGTCGCCGGATACTGAAAAAAGGATGGAATCAATGAAACAAGTTCGATTACTGTCAGGGAAGTCAAAGAAAATCGAGCGAGAGATAGTCACATTCTATAAGACAGTTGGAAAAATGGTCAATCTGAACTCGAGAGCCACAGAGATATTTGCATATCTCAAAATCTATGATGGTCTGAGTCAAGAACAACTCAGACATCTAACAGGATTCTCTCTGGGCACCGTTTCAGCAATACTGCAGGCGTTTCTTCAGGCAGACATCGTCAGTCGCAGAATGATTCCAAGGACACACAAGAATCTTTACAGCATCAAACCAGAACGAGTGAATTTTGTCTATACTCCTTCTACTCAGATTCTGGATGATTTAGAGAAACTCGATTTATACATCGTAGAAAGGCAGACAGAATATCAAAAACTACAGAGCAAATATCCAATTGAAACAAAATTCCTCCAGATGCGACTCAACAGTCTTCGAAATTACATCGAGGCTCAAAGAAGGCAGATCAATAGAAAGAGGAAATACTCTTTCTTTGAGGAGATCGATTCTGAAATAATCCCACTGAACGAAACGATAGTATATCCTTTTGACACAAGAGGATTAGAAGAGGATCTAATGGTGATGCTAACTCATTTCAGGAACGACCCTATCAGGAGCCGATTAATGAGCATCTTCTATACTCATCGAAATGTGGATCAACAAACGTTGATGGATATTTCGGGTTTCTCTCGCAGTACAGTTTCTCGTATTATGCATCGAGAACTCAAGAGTGAATATATTCATGCTCTGCCGAGAGGGTATCGAAAACCAAGAACCTATTACCTAAAATCCATTTCATTGACCATACTCAATCATATTTTGAGAACTGATAGCTACATCTTCTCGTCTGTCTCGAGATTTCAAGAGATTCTATCTACGCTTCAATCTAAAAGAGAATCAGACAGAGATAGAAAGGATGTTATATTTCTCATAGCGAAAATCGAGGAAATAATTGGGCAGATTGAGGTTTTTCAGAAGGGTACGAGATTCCTGAGACAGGCATACACGGACCTCTCAAAGTTTCTAGAAAAGGATACTCATGTCATGAATCAGTTTTCACAAGAATAAATTTCCCGGTGTAACTCTGGATTGTTCCATAGCTCTCTAAGTAATATCTACATGTCTGGACTAGAGGCGTCATGGCGGTGGAGATACTGAGACCTGATAAAGAATCGGCATTCAGTCCTTTCGTTCCTTCTTTTTCGCCTTCTTTACCGAAGGCATTGGTCCCACACCAAACCCAAGAATCCCCATAGGTTGATAGGACTCTTCAATCTGATCCCTTCCTGTTTTTCTTTTCTTTTTTCCCATTTGATTAACCACCCTTTTTGCAGTTTCATCTCTTACATCATTCTCAAATTATATCAGTTTTACCTCTGACCAATTCAAATGCCCGGGTATAGAAAACAGTCGTGGCTTGTGAGATATTCAGAGCTGACTAAATCCCATACAAGCAAGAGAAGCAGATACGGTGTTATTGGTTTGATTGAAAAAGGGTTTTTTTCTCCCCACTCTTTCCTCTCTAAAAACAGACTGACAGAGGAGTGGGAAACCAAACTCAGTTTCATTATTACTGCTAGGTCTGAGAACCATCTAGATCCAGCGCTTTCGTTTGAAGAATGTCAGCATAATGACCATCATTGTAAGTGTTATCATGATGACTATCGGGTATGCTAAATCGGAATCGAACTCAGGAATCAAGAGATTCATTCCATACCAAGATCCCACAACCGTAGGAGGAATTGCTATGGTCGAAATAACGGTCAGAACCTTGATGACTTCATTCAGCCTGTTCGTCACGCTTGAGAGATAGATGTCGAGCATGCTCCCCAGCCATTCTCGGTATATTTCAATATGGTCAGTAATCTGAATCACATGGTCATAGAGGTCTCTGAGGTAAGGGAGAGTGCTTTTCTTGAACATCTGAGGAGATTCTCTCTCAAGTCTAAGGGCAATCTCTCTCACAGGCCAAGTGTACCTTCGCATCTCAGCCATAGCCCGTTTCAATTCATAGATGTCTCGAAGCGTATCAGCAGTTGGCTCAAGAATGATTCTCTCCTGTGACATTTCTATGTTCTCACTTATTTGATTGAGCAGTACGAAATAGTTGTCTACAATCAGGTCCATAAGGCTGTACGCTAGATAGTCTGCGCCACTCTTTCTAACACGGCTTCCTTCCTCTCGTATCCTCCGACGAATGGGGTCGAATACATCTCCCTCTACTTCCTGAAAGGAAAGCACATAGTTCGATCCGAGCAAGATACTGACCTGCTCTGAAACAACTGGACCATTCTGACCCTCATTTCGAATCATTCTCATTGTGATCAAGGCATATTCAGGAAGAGCTTCCACTTTGGGCTGCTGGTCAGGAGTGAAAATATCTTCAATCGTCAGGGGGTGCAGACCAAATGCTTCACCAATCTTCGTGATGATTTCAGGCATATGGACACCATCAACATTAATCCAGCGTATTGTAGACTTATCACTCGGGGGTCTGCATTCGGAAACTGATTCAACTTGGCTCTCTGTGAATTGAGCCTCATTGTAGTCAAAGATGCGGATTCGCGGAGTGCGAGTACGATCTGGAGTCTTATGAAGGGAGCGTCCTGGAGGTGCGCCATTGCTAGTCCCAGTCGAAGCATATTCGCGCATGTCAATACCTCTAAGCAGTGAAGAACTCGAACTCTAACAGAAACTCAGCTGCCAATAAGGAATATGGTCTGTATCGTCAATCTATATCATTAGAGAGTCACAGTTCGCTCAATGATATGAATTAGATTGCCCTCTGGATCCTTGAAAAATCGTGCCTTCGCAGTTCCGCCACTACCTGTCTTGATATCGCCGACCCAATCGACTCTCTTCTTTGTAAGGTCAGCTACTACCTTATCGAAATCATTGACTAGGATAGCCAGATGACGCCAACCCTCATCTTTCTCATCAGTATTGATTCTAGGTCTACCCTCTCCAGGGAC
>JAOUFI010000164.1 GCA_029858305.1 Candidatus Thorarchaeota archaeon | reverse complement strand
CTTTTCAACTTGATAATACAACAGGAGGATATGGTTCATACGAAGTTTTAAGAAAAGCATCAAAGGGATGAGCATATTATACCCGATTATATTAAACGAAATGAAAGATAGAGCGTGGCGGATAGAATGTTCGAATACGTCCAGGAAAGGGAATTCTCAAAGCGTCTTGAAGCAAGGACAATGATCTATGTCATCACCCATGGAGAAGTCGAGAAAGAAAATTTAGGGCAACTATCCGAGAGAGGAAGGAACCAAGTCACTGAACTCGCGCATTCTCGCCTAGTAGTAGGAGTGCATACTCTTTATTGCTCTCCTTCGAAAGAAACGATGGAAACTTCAGAGATGTTGAGAAAAGAGTTTGAGTGTAGAATGGAGAAAAGGGATTGTCTTGAGGATGTTAAATTAGGTTTTGATTGGAATGACGAGGAGCAGCTTAGAGAAAAAATTCCCTTGATGTGGAAGGACGAAACTTTGGTGTCGAAAAAGGGAGAATCTTTCGCAGATGCCAGAGAACGAATTGGAGAATGCATGAATGAAATTGGTGCTAAACATCCGGGGGATAGTGTGGCTATAGTCACTCATCCTCTAATTGCAACCCTATTCTTTTCACTCGTCAGTGCAGCACCTCTTGATATCAATGAGTGGCTCATGACGGGACATGCTTCATGTGCAACATATGAATATGCAAATACTGGCTGGACACTTCTCATGCCGCCAGACAACAGCTTTCAGAGTAATCCATCTTCAGTAGCGGATTGGCTGCCAGAAAATATGTTTGATTAGAAAAAAGAAAAGATAGGTGTTGAAGCTTAGCCAATAAGACCAAACTTCAACAACCATTGTTTCAATTACCTACGCCGATACATCACACAAACGATGATGACAAGAGCGATGACACCACCAACTATTAGGTAGAGTATAGCAGGATTGCCTTCTCCGTTGGTGTAGGTGGTTGATGATCCACCTGTCTGAAGAGCACTTGTGTATGCAACAAAGACCGGATCACAGATGATGTCTTCGCCGTTCCAATACTTGTAACCCGCTGTCATGAAGAGCATAGAAGCATCAACTTTCCAGTTAGTTACTGAATTGCCAGATGCGGACTCGAACATGATATTGAAGGCTCCAATTGGAGCGGTAGATGAGCCAGATCTATGGACAGTGCTATAGCTATCGCCACCCCATGTATAGGGTAATCCACCCATGGTGACATTGGCATATGGTGTGTCTTCAGCTCCGAATTGATAATAAGAAGCATCAAGACTAGCACCATTTGTGTCTGTGACCGGTCGTTGACCTGCAGTGTACCTTGTGGCAGTTCCGGTTGCTAAGACTCCGAAGAAGTTAACGGCGAGACTGCGTCCTTCCAAGACTGAATTATCAAAGTCATAGAGTGTCCAGTCACCAAACTGCTGATCAACCTTGAACAACACTGCATGATTCCTAGTGCTTGGATCTTCTGAATCATAGGTGGTCATGTCCACAGTGAATGTAATATCGAATGACATCTCATCAATTGTAGCTCGAGTGACCCAGTAGTCAAAATTAGTCGAGTTCAGACCAATTGAACCTTCATATGATTCTCTGAAATCCCAAGCACCTCTCAACGCTGATGAATGCTCAATGCGCAATGGGTAGATTGTGACATTGACATCAGTGATAGTCACGCCAAAATTGACCTCAGTATCAGGACTCACACGAACATCGCCTGAATTATTGGTTGCACCAAATGGTCTTCTTAGCTCTACAGATCCTACACTATCAATGAGTACAAGGTGGGTGACTTCATCGGTCACAACCTGACCACCAACGATAGAGAAATCTGGCGCACTTGGTGTTGGGCCAATCCCATCATTGAAAATTAGAAGACCTGCATATTCCGCACGGAAGTGCGCTAGAGTTGCTTGAGTGTCTGATACAGCGACCGCAAAGGTTTGTGTCGTTCCCCAAGCAAACCATGTTGTGGACCATCGACCATGCTCAATCCCAGGCACATCGTCTAAATTCAATGTACGGTTGATTGATAACCATGATACATATTCATAACCAGGTACAGGAATGTTGTTATCGATATCAGCCCAAAGTAGGTCTTGAACATCAGCAATCTCACTTGCGGTTAATGGACTGCCATCCGAAGCATGATACCAATAGAAGGTTTCATTTGCCTCGTACCAGACGTTTAATTCAACAGTGCCCATCCAGTTTGAAGACCAGAATTCATCGCCATCGTGCCCAGGACTTGGATCGAAGCCAACTCCGACCCACATACCATTAATTGATATGTTTCCTTCATCACTCCAGAATCCAGTCCTCATGATAAAGTACTGGTCATCTGTTGTGAATAAATTGCCATCAAGGTCAATTGCACCATTCTCGGTCACAATCCAGATTGGAGGTGTATAGGATGGAACTATACCCAGACGCAGGTGACGTGGACTCCAAAGTGTATTGCTGGAGATATCAGCCTGGCGATATTCATCTGTCCAAGAATCTACTAGTGCATTGTATTCCTCAATGCTGAGATCTGTGCCATTTAACCAAGTAGGATAATCCCACGTAGTTCCGTTCCAGAAGCGAACATTCTGAATGAGTCCTATCTTCATAGTCGCTTTGTCAACGACCATTGGCGGAGCATTTACATCAAAACTAAATTGGACTTTCAGAGTACTCAAATCTTCGCCTAGTGAGATTTCAAAGTCTGACACATGCAAATGAGTCAGTGGTACAACAATGCTCCATAGAAATGTGCCACCTCTAAGATACATAGTAATCCTATACTGAGAACTCGTTGTAGCTAGATTTGATTTGAAATCAAGGACCATGGTGTGTTTTATCTCGTATCTCCAGTAATGCGTATCATTTCCATCCATTCCAGAACCTTGAACTTCAAGAGTCAAGTTTGCAAGTTCCTGCGTCAGATTGAATCTTGCAGGAGTAGGCTCAGACGGGATTTCATAGACTATAGATCCATTGAGCTCATTGATGTTTCTATGCACTAGAAGAGTCAGATTAAGTGGCTGTCCAGGTTGAGCTATAGAAGCGATATTCCCTGCCATATCATAGATGAATGCTTCAATGAAGGCAGAACGGAAAGCTAGCTTCATTGTTTCCTTTTCTGTTATTTCAGGTCTTTTGTAGAGTGGATCTCCGTTCACATCAAGGACTGTCACAAGGTCCATCTCAGGCTGAATGTTGCCACCAAAACCAAATCCAGGATCGAGGTCTGTTTCATTAGTGAAATATCCACTCCATTGAATTCTGTGGCGTGCGTCAAAGATACCCGTGTTAACATCATCGGACACATAGTACTTGCCAATATCGATTGTTGAGTTTTCTATGACGGTAATAAATGGAAACCACATTCCAAGCCCTCCACCAAGATCAAGCCAGCTCCAAATCACGTCAAGATAG
>JAOUFI010000012.1 GCA_029858305.1 Candidatus Thorarchaeota archaeon | reverse complement strand
AACATTCCTGACATAAGTCATTGCCACCTGCCAATCTGTAGACTGACTTGCAGATGATAGGGGAGCCTGTGCAAACTCAGGATTACCCACTTGTGCCTGAACATACTGTACACCAAGTATGACATTGACAGAGAGTAACAGACCTACGAAGGCAAAGGCAGTAAGAGCGTGCTCTGATGTGAGCGACGAACTCATTCTAAACCTACGCCTCTCAAACACTGACTGTTGTGTTACCACCTTAGCGTAAGGTGCAAGTATATTGTAGGCTGCTACAGCAGCTAAGACTGCTACACCTGGACCTAGAATCAGGCTTAGACGTATCATACTTCCAGCAAAGTAGACAGAGAATAGACCATAGAAAACCATTAGCCAATCTTCATCACGACCTCGCTTGAAGAGGAAGTACATACCGAGTGGGAAGAAGAAGATCAAGACCAGAAGCGTGTTATAGAAGCTACCCCATGGGCTCGGAAGGTGTTCTGCAACTGAGGCAAGAATTCTCTGATCTAACCTTGTAAATGGATTAAGTACAGTAAGGAACTTTGATCCAATTGTAAGGATTGGGTTTGAAGTATATGGCGTGATTGTCAAAGCATTGCTTCCTACATATAGCATGTAGGACACAACACCAACAGCAGGGGCTACCAATCCAAGAAGTATGGGTTTCATATATGGAGCCATGACACTGGCTGTGGCTTCACGGTAATGTCCCACTCGGAGCCAAACCTCGTACAGCACAAGGAGTCCAGCAACTCCGATAGGAGCAAGCGTCGTAAAGGATGTCAGGTCAGTAAATCCATTCCTTGGTATTAATCCTCCGATGAAGAGTCCAAGTGAGATTGTGATGAGAAAGCTTGAGAGTAATCGCTTACTATAATGGCCTATTGCAAGCATCAGGAACGCGTAGAGAGCTAGTAATCCAAGCATGAACTCTGCGGCACCCCAAGATACAAGCAGATACCCGAGGGAGAGTCCCGCACCAACAGATGCAGTCATTGAACCTCGTTTTAGGCCCCTCATAAAGAAAAATGTGGTAAGAACGATAGCAAATACTCCAATACATTCATTGTCGTAAAAGCCTGCAACTGTTCTCTGAAGATAGGCAGGAATGAATGCAGTAAAGATGCCGGTGAACAATCCGACTGTGTTATTTGAGAGCTCTCTACCCAGAAAGAACGCAACAATAGCAGTAAGAGCGCCCATAAATGCAGGAAGAACTAGTGAAACTGTAAGAACATCTACTTGGATGCCCAGTCCGTTAAGCAGAAAATAGAAGAATGCGCTTGTGAAAGGTACTCCCACATAGCTTGTCTTAGCCATGTCGCGTCCAAAGGGAACCCATGTTGAGTCATCATACCAAGAGAAGAATGCACCAAACCCATTTTCAGTCACATAATCAGTAACCCGCAACTGGAACCATGGGTCAAAGGCACGTACGATTGGTTGAGAGTTGATTAGAGGCTCTAAACGTAGCAACAGTGCAGTTGTGAAAATGATGAATAGGATTGCAATGATAATGACTGAGCCACGTGAAATCTTCGACTTCGGTCTATGGAATACTTGTCTGAGAAATCTTCCAGTGGACCTTTTTACTTTACCAAACGACATGTGGAGTACGCTCTCCGTGCTCTTTCGAACTTGCAGCAGCGATTTTGTGATATGCTAAAAAGGTTGTTGTTAATCATATAGTTGTCCTAACGACTAAAAGCATAATATTATGACAAGAGTGAGAAAAGAAGACCGTGGGACGCTATCAGAAACGCCCCGCGTTTTCCCTAATCAGATTCTATTCAGACTCGATGAATGATTTGTATGCTTCTGCATCCATTAGCTTTGAAAGATCCGCAGCAAGATTTGATGGCTTGATTTTGAACATCCAGCCTTTACCATAGCAATCTTCATTGACAATTTCAGGTGCATTCTCTAGCTCAACATTCACCTCAATAATCTCACCGCTAACAGGAGTGAAGATGTCTGATGATGCCTTCATGGACTCTACAAGTCCACATTCGTCGCCTGCTTTGAGGATTGTGCCAACATCTGAAATTTCAACAAATGTGATTTCATGCAGTGCGTTTTGAGCGTGATCGGTTATCCCGATAACAGCAATGTCACCTTCAACTCTAGCATACTCATGCTCTTTACTGTAGTATAGTCCATCTTTGACTTCGGTGCCGCCCATATAGTCCACCAACAATATCGGAATATTATATTCTGTTTAAATCAGTTTGGATGTTATCCGGTGCGAGTCGCACCATACCTCTGAGGGTCGTAAAAGGGCCACTCTGTTACCTTGGCCTTGCGATGTCGTCCCTTGATATCAATCTCAATCACATCTCCTATATTGACAAGATCTGGAGGAACATATCCCAGGCCAATACCATTATTCAAAATTGGTGATACGCCACCACTTGTTGTTTGACCAATTACTTGACCATTCAAGAGGATAGGATAGTTTTCTCGTGGAATACCACGATCGGTCATTACAAAGCCTATGCGTGTTTTCTTGACGCCCACCTCTTTATGGCTCTTAACGATATCATAACCAATGTAATGCGGCTCAACTTTGAACTTGACAGCATACGGAATTCTTGCTTCAATAGGAGAAGTATCCTCATCAAGTTCGTGACCGTATAGGACAAGCCCTGCTTCAAGACGAGTGGAGTCTCTTGCCCCAAGCCCACATGGCGTGGCACCAAACTCAGATCCTTGTGAAAGTAGTGCCTCCCAGAATCCTATTGCTCGTTTCTTGCCCTCATTGGTGAGGGGACAATTTAGGATTAGCACTTCAGCACCATCTTCGCCTGTATACCCAGTCCTACAGAGGTATGTGTCATAACCTGCAATTTTGACAGGATTGCATGTGAATCGACTATATTCATTCAGGTCACGTCCTGCCATTTTACTGAGAAGATGCAGCGCCTTTGGGCCCTGCACTGCAATCATGGCAATCTCTGATGACCGATCTTGAACTTGCACATCAAAAGACTTGGAGTGTTTCACCAAGTGCTCTCTAATCTTTGGTCCATTTGCTGCGTTTGTGACCCAGATGTATTCATCTGCATCTATCCGATAGAGCATCAGGTCATCACGAATGCCTCCATTTTCGTTTAAACAGGTGGTGTAATGACCACCATTCACTTCGAGCTTGCTCACATTATTTGTGGTCATCCTTTGAAGGAATTCTGAGGCCTGTGGGCCTTTGATAAAGAATCGGAACATGTGACTAGTGTCAAAAATGCCAACTGCATCTCTAACTGCCATATGTTCATCTCTAATGTCACTATATCTTACTGGCATCTCCCAGCCAGCAAATGGAATCACATCACCGTGCATTTTATGCCAATCGTAGAGGTGAGTCCTTTCCAACTTGTCACTCATCAAATTACCCCGATTATTGATGGGTCCATGGCTAAATCAGCTACATTTTATTTCCTTCCATACAGACTTCATGTAGAGGTGATAGCGATTGGAACAGCCCTACGTTGATGTTGCAGGTCTTCGGATAGGGAATGAGTATCCTGTTAGGATTATGGGTGTCATTAATCTATCACCAGAGTCCTTCTACAAAGGTACAGTTGCTGCCAAAGAAGAAGACGTGCGACGGATTATTGCCAGATTTGAGAGAGAAGGAGCAGACATTATCGATATAGGCGGTGCCTCAACAGCTCCGAGAGAGATTTATCATACTCGAGAGATAACTGCTCGCGATGAACTCAAGCGTGTTACAAACGCGATTGATATTATCACATCTATGACCAAACTACCGCTATCGATTGATACTATGTCATCAAAGGTGGCTGAGAAGGCACTCGACATGGGAGTTACAGTGATTAACGATGTATCTGGATTAAAAGCAGATTCTAAAATGGCAGGCCTTGCTTCAGATAGAAACGCTCCAGTCATACTTATGGCAAACTGTAGACCGTATTGTGACAGTATTCAATCTTCATTAGAATCACTTAGAGAAAGCCTCTCATTAGCTCGTGATGCTGGAATTGATACAGGTATGATACTTGTAGACCCGGG
Source organism: Candidatus Thorarchaeota archaeon (assembly GCA_029858305.1). Taxonomy (GTDB): domain Archaea; phylum Asgardarchaeota; class Thorarchaeia; order Thorarchaeales; family Thorarchaeaceae; genus SMTZ1-45. Next base: position 45,910 of record JAOUFI010000012.1, on the reverse strand, counting down.
AATAGGCTTTGGCAAACCATCTAATGTGGACTATGAAATATTGCATAATTTAGGTGCCTTCGCTGTACTTGGTCAACCAATCCTTGTGGGAGTGTCTAGAAAGGCCTTCATTGGAAGTCTATTAGACCAGTCAGATCCTGCGGATCGGTTAACAGGGTCAATTGCTGCAACCTCAGTGGCAGTCTATAATGGTGCCAACATCATACGAACTCATGATGTCAAAGAATCAAGAATAGCGGTCCGTGTAGGAGAGGCAATTCGTAAGAGTATTCAAACAGATCATGGTATCCAGTCAGGTGATCTGGGATGAGATGGACGGATTGGCAACCAATCTATCTTGATATCGTAGATAAATTGAGTCTTGATCCATCCTCGGATCGAGAAGCAACAAGGCTACTCACAGAGCTATTGAAAGTAGTCAACCCAAAGTCTTTGTTACAAGATTTGGAACAAAGAATCAAGGGTAAGACTGTTGTAATTTGTGGAGCAGGTCCGTCGCTTGAAACGCACCTTCAATCCTTGGGAGTTGGAAAGTTGTTCAAGCCGATATATGTTGCAGCTGATGGCGCAGTATCCGCGCTTCTCAATCTAAGCTATGATTGCAGTGTGCTTGTCACAGACCTCGATGGTAATTTGGATGATATAAGAGAGGCAACAAGAAGAGATTCTTTGACAATAGTACATGCTCATGGAGATAATATGGACAAGATTATGGAGATAGTTCCTAGTTTAGGCGCAGTACTTGGAAGTACACAAGTAGAGCCAACAGATCGAGCCTTTCTTTGGGGAGGTTTCACGGATGGCGACAGGGCATGTCATATAGTGACTGCTTACTCACCACGCAGGGTTATTCTTGCAGGGATGGACTTTGGAGATACTGTAGGTAAGTGGTCTAAACCCATGCATGAGTTTCATTTTCCAGCAGATGAACGAAAGAGAATCAAACTTGACATTGCTAGGAATCTTATTTATTCTCTTATGGAACACACTGACATACCCTTCACTATACTCGGTGTATAAGTTTAGAGTCCACCCGTCTTTATTGTCCACAGATAACTGAAGATGAGGAAGGATACACCGGACAGTATGATACCAAGAACCATTAGTCGAGTAGCATAACCGGGTTGGAATACGTATTTTGACCCATAGTAGATAAGACCAAGTCCCATTACACCAACAAAGACTACTACAGACGCAACAACGCCTTCCATTCCAAGCTGTGAGTCAAGACTTGGAGCGACAAGAATGGGTACTCCACCAGAGCCACCTGCAATCGCGGGAGGAGTTCTTACTAGAGTGTAAACATTGCCTCCGAGGACAAACAGAACTGCAATGAACATGATACCAAAAATGACTGTATCGGGAGGTCTAGTTGGCATTCTAAACCTAGGCCTTGTAAGTCTAACTTTAGGGCGTATAATAATCCTCGGCCACCAAGGTTGCATAATCTTACCTCGAGCGGTTTCGAATTTGTGTCTGCTTTTAAGCGTATCGAGAAATCAGCCATCGTACTAATGAAATATTGAAAAAAGAAAGCAGCGTTCTAGTGGATTACAATGTGTATTTAAAACTCTGAAGTTTATGTCACAAAAGATACCGGAGAGAGGTGAAAATAACTGTCTCGATTGATGGTACTCACGGAAAAACCATCAGCAGCAAAGAAAATAGCTGCAGCACTAGATAATACACAGTCACCCAAGGAGATTAAGAGAGGGAAAGTAGTGTATTATGAATGTAAGAAGGAAAATGATGAACTTGTTGTTGTATATGCCATAGGGCATCTGTTTGAGCTTCAGCAGACTGAGAAGGGCTGGACCTACCCGCGTCTGGAGAGTAAATGGGTTCCCAAGTACGAAGTGGATAAAAAAGCAATCAACATCAAGCCAATAATTAATTTAATTCAAAAACTCTCCAAGGATGTTGATGGATTCATAATTGCTACAGACTATGATATTGAAGGCAGTCTGATTGGATATCTCACTCTAAAATATGCATGCAAAGCTGACCCGATGAAAGCACATCGAATGCTATTCTCATCTTTAACAGATGCAGACCTGGAAAAAGCCTATGAAACCAGAGGCGGATTGGATTTTCCATTAATTGAAGCCGGTCATGTTCGCCATGAAGTAGATTGGTTATACGGTATCAATATGACCAGAGCTTTAACACTAGCTATCAAGAACGTAGCTGGATGGTTCAAAGTAATTTCAACGGGACGAGTTCAAGGACCAACATTGTCATTCATAGCTCAAAGAGAGAAGGAAATCAATCTCTTTGTTCCGACACCATACTGGACAATTCATGTTATTGGGGATCATAAAGGGAACGAAATGGAATTGGAGTATTTTAAGAAGCAATTGTCATCAAAACAAGATGCTAATCGAATAGTGGATGATTTAATTGGACAAGACGCAGTAGTGGACGTTATCAATCAACGAACTGTCACACAACCACCACACCCGCCCTTCAATCTAAGCTCACTTCAAGCAGAAGCGTATAGGCATTTTGGATTCAAACCCAGCCGAACACTTGCTATAGCACAAAGTCTCTATCTTGATGCTCTTATCTCATACCCAAGAACGAATAGTGAAATGCTCCCATCCACTTTGGATATCAAAGGAATTCTCACCGGATTGGGAGGTATGAAAGACTATGCCTATATGGCTAAAACTATCCTGAAAGGGAATCTCGTACCAATTCAAGGAAAGAAGACAGACCCTGCGCATCCTTCAATACATCCCACCGGAGAGAAACCTACGAAACATCTCTCTCCGAGTGATAAGAAGGTCTATGATCTCATTGTACGGAGGTTTCTCTCACTCTTTGGAGAACCATTGATTAAGAATCATCAAAGAGCTGATATCATATGTGGCAGTTACAGATTATACGTAAGAGGACTCCAAATCGTGAAACAGGGGTGGTCGGAGTTCTATGGCCCATATTTCAAAGCTGGCGAAAAGGTGCTCCCCAATATTGACCAAGGAGATATTGTCCGACTTGCATCCGTGAATTCAGAGAATAAGTATACACAAGGTCCAGCAAGATTCAATCCTGCTAGCCTCCTCAAGCTTCTCGAGAAAGAGAATCTTGGGACAAAAGCTACAAGATCGAGTATTGTAGATTCAGTGAAGTCGAGAGGATATACACAAGGTGAAAAGTTCGAACTCTCTAATCTTGGTTTTGCAGTATTTGAAACATTAAGCCAGTTTATCCCGGATGTGCTCTCCCCGGAAATGACAAGACAGCTAGAAATAGAGATGGAAAAAATTCAGGAGGGCACGGAGAAAAGAGAGAATGTCATCAGGGGAGCCAAGACTAGTCTCCTCAAGCAGCTTGCGGAGTTTAAGAGCAAAGAGGATCAGATAGGTGAAACCTTAGTCGAGGGACTTCAGAGATATTGGAAAGACACCGAAGAACTAGGACCTTGTCCAAAGTGTAATGATGGAATACTTAGAATTGTGAAGTCTCCAAAGTCTGGAAAACGATTTGTGGGATGTTCAAACTATAAGGGAGGAAAGTGTGACCAAACATTCCCACTTCCCCAAAAAGGCACTTTATCTCCCATGGATAGTACGTGCCCGTATTGTGAATACAGGATGATAACAGTTACTTCTGGGAAGAGAGTATGGACAACTTGCATCAATTGGTCAAAATGCCCAGGAAGACAGGATGATCTCAAAGCCTTAGATGATAGAAGAAGTAAGAAGAAGAGTGATGATATCGGAGGCTAGGAATCATGAAAGAGTGCTGTATCTGCGGTCGCAAGAGTGTCGATGAAGAGTTCTGTGAGTACCATCAGGCAGCTCATATTAATCTCAAGAGTGTCTTCGAAATTTGGGTTAATGCGAATAGAGGGGTGACTTGGGAGGAATATATCAGACAGGTGTACGAACTGGAGGAAACTGGTCAATGGGTCAAAGAAATAATTGAGAATATTATGTCACAAAATGGTCCCTGAGAAGAGACACTATCTCAAGCATAATTTCACGATTCATCTGATTGAGACCCGTAATTATTATGCATGTGCGATTGGTCCAAGATGCAACTCGCTCAGTCACAGTGCGTACGAGAGCGTTGTCAAGACCCATTGAGAACAGTCCTGTTGAGGTGGGATCTGAGCTTCCTTGACCTGAAGGAATTGCCACAGCAGAGAGACCTAGCCTGAACCGCTCTTTGTCTGATATCAAAATCAGGAGCCCGTTCTCAAGGTCTAGGATTCGTACACGAATCGTACCAATACTGGTTTCTGATGAGAATTCGGATATGTCATCGAGTCCCATGATAGGTCACAAATTCTGCAGTGGGTCACTTGGTTAAATCAATACCGAAATCCGAAACAACATGGTTATCAAGGTCAACGATTGAATAACCTCTGGCATCCCATGACTGATAATGCTTCTAGATATACCGAGTACTTCCCATATCCTCTGCCCAGACAAGGACAAAGTGAGATGATGACGAAGATTGAATCTGCAGTCTACACTGGAGTCAATATATGCGCAGAGGCACCAAATGGATTCGGAAAGACGTGTGTGACATTGAGCGCCATCCTTCCTTGGGTCAAAGAGAATTCAGGAAAGGTGCTCTATTGTGCAAGAACACATAGGCAACTGGATCGTGTCATGGAAGAGATGCTAGAAATCTCAAGGAATCAGGATGTATCAGGTGTTTCGTTCCGCGGAAGACGTCATATGTGTTTGAATGCATTTGTACTGGAAAACGCTGACCTCGTCGCACCCATTAGTGAAGTCTGTGGGCAGCTGAAAGCAACTGGAAGATGTTCATACTACGAGAAACTGAAGAAAGCAGGCGAGCCTGAGGATTTGTTAGAGAATCTACCAAGGAAGGTTCTGACAGCTCCCGAGATTGTAAAAATAGCAGAAAGCAAGTCAATGTGCCCATATGAGATGGCAAAGCGTTTGGCAAAAGTTGTAGATGTTGTGGCACTCTCATACTTGTATGTGTTCGATCCTTGGATACTTGAAGTGTTTATTCCCGAACTAGGAACACCACCATCAAAGATGATACTTGTTCAGGATGAGGCACATAATGTTCCTGCAACGGCTTTAGATTCCGCAAGCGACTCACTGACCATAAGAGTGGTAAGACAGGCAACAAGGGAGGTTGGAGATGGACCATACAAGGATTTGACCTCCTTTGAGTTCTGCCGGGCTCTTACACGGAGATTGCTTGAACTCACGGCAACTATGAGGGAAAATGAGGAGAAGATAGTCAATCCTCAGGAGATTATTGAATCAGTTGTTTCAATTGGTCGATTAGATTCAGCGGATAGAGTACTTCATCATATGAAAGAACACGGTGCTGAGATTAAGAAAAGTCTACTTAAAGCAGGTAAGTTTCCTCGTTCTTCTATTCATAGAGTGGGAGATTTTCTTCTAGAGTGGATAAGATGTGCGCAAAGAGAAGACTTTGCTTTTCTACTAGTGAATTCAACAGAGAGTGGTGGGGGAAAACGAGTGTCTCTCGATCGCGTTGCATTGAATCCAACCTCTGTAACAAAGCCAATCCTAGGGATGATTCATAGTTCAGTGGCGGTATCTGGTACATTGTCACCATTAGATGCGTACTCTGAGATGTTGGGTCTAGGTCCTGAAACAATCAAGACTACATTCCAAAGTCCATTTGCTATGAAGAATAGATTAGGATTGATTGTCCATGGTTTAGATACATCATTCCAGAGCAGAAACAGCTCAATGTATGATAGGATTGTAGACCATTGTTTAGCAGTTGCGGATTCTACACCTGGGAATACAGGAATATTCACTTCGAGCTATTCAATAGCTAGGTCTCTCATTGATACTGGACTAGAGAAACGTTTGAAGAGAAAACTCTTCATTGAAAGACCAGGCATGAAAGGAACAGAGAATGATAGAATGATTGAGGATTTCAGGAGCCGCGGTGAAAGGGGAGGTGCAGTATTATTGGGTGTCCAAGGAGGACGTAACTCTGAAGGGGGAGACTTTCCAGGACCTACAATGGAGAGTGTTGTGGTAGTTGGAGTACCATATGCAAAGCCCACTCCTAGAATGGAGGCACTCATAAATTATTACGACAAAGCGTTCAATCAAAAAGGGAGAGATTATGCCTACGTTTTACCAGCAATGACGAGATCTATTCAGGCAGCAGGTAGACCAGTACGACGACTTGATGATAGGGGGGCAATTGTGTTGCTTGACCAAAGGTTCGCGACACCTTATCTATCAAGATTCATTCCTTCATGGCTTAAAGAAACACTCCAAGTTGTACCGGATAATTCGGAGGTTGTTGCTCATCGGGTTGAAAGCTTCTTTATGACATAGGTTGGACGACTATTTCATCAAACGTTAGCTCATCAAGAAGAATAGCTCGTGCCTCGTTTGAAGTGAGAGCTCTTTTTCCCCTTGTCAAACGAATAACAAATTGCTTGAGAGAACGAATGTACCCGACCTTTACTTCCAATAACATGTCTGAAGATATCACTTTCCTTCCACTTCTTCCAGCGATTATTATTGCAGAAGACTCATCGGACCCGGCTCCACCGGATAGTGTCGTATTTTTCTCATTCACGAGCTCTATCTCCAATTCTTGGGTTTTATGAAAAATTGCGCGTAGGAGTAAAGTAGAGTAGAGCTTTGACCCGGTTCCCACTTTGATTATACTTTGACATGAGGGAAATAGCGTGTGGATATAACCTATCAAACGACAAGAGAGTTCTACAACAGCACTAGGAATAGCAAGGGAGATTTGGTATAACACAATGCCATCAACAACGAGGGCGACTCCTGATGTCATTCCAGGATCTATACCAATGACTGCTTTTGATGGAGTCTGAATCATTCTGAGTCTTGCCATTATTGTAATTCTTACAAAATCCATGTCGAAGTTCTCTTGAACAAGCACTAGCCCTTCATGATGCTGAAAATAATCCGGAACATCAGTGATGATTACCTGAGATTGATTACATCGATTGTCTGTCGGGTAACAAATTATGAAATCAATGTCTAATCTCTTGAGAAGCTGGACCGCTTGATAGAGAATCCGAGGGTTTTCGGTGGCAACGGCAGCTTCCCATCTTCTCATTAATTCAATCCTTCTAGATACGCTTATCACTGTAAGATGATGACAGTCTTGTAGTGAGACGTTTTTGATTCTTCCGTCAGGGCTTTCTCTTCTTGACCGTATATTGAATGGCGGTCTCGGCACCGGAATTATTACTCATATATATGGCGAGGCTGCAGCGGGAAAAACAACTCTTGCATTAAAATTCGTTGGAGAACTCTTCAAACAGAAATACGGAACAATCTACATCAATTCTGAAAACACATCTCCTGTTGAGAGACTTCAACAAATTACTGGCAAGACATTTGAGAAGCTTGAGTTACTTGTCAAGATACTAGCACCAAAGGGATTCAGCGAACAGGGAGTTTTGTTAGAGGATCTTGAGTTATACATCCGAAACAACACAAAGTTAATCGTCGTTGATACCCTGACTAAGTATTATCGTCTCGCTCTTGAGGATAAGAAGACTAACTACTCAAATCATCGCGAACTTAATCGGCAGACAGGACTCTTAAAGGGGCTGTCTCAGAGTCACGACATCGCAGTCCTAATCTTGAATCAGGTTACTGCACGAATGCATGGAATTAATGATTTCGAACCTGTTGCAGGCAACATCATGGATTATTGGTCGGATTATGTGATTAAGATGAAAATTGGAAGAACACAAGGGGCGCGGATATTGGAACGGCTCGTGCCTGAAGGGAAAAATGTGGAGGGACAACTGTATCTGACAAACGACGGGTTTTCGATGAACCCTTCCAATGAGAAAGAGTGAAATTCATATTATAAACCGCTGATATGGAGTGCTGTTTAATGTATGAAGAACTAGCTCTCTTTGAGTTGGCAATATGGATCGGGCTTCCTGCATGGATAGCCAATGCGACACCGGTTCTTGGAGGTGGAGGGCGTCCTATTGATGGAGGACGTTATTTTCGAGACGGTCGTAGATTGCTGGGAAATGGAAAGACCATACGAGGCTTTATTGTTGGAATTATTTTTGGCACTCTGACTGGAGTGGGACAATTCCTCATAGCACCATATCTTCGACCACTTCTAGCATTGTATGTTACAGTGACACCTGAAATGGACTATGTGCTCTTCATGCAAATTCCAGTGGCAATCCTGATGTCTTTTGGAGCATTGACAGGAGATGTCGTAGGGTCATTCATAAAAAGAAGAGTAGGTGTTGAGAGTGGAGATCCATCACCGGTCATGGACCAATTGGGATTCATCATCATGGCTCTAATCTTTGTTGCCCCCATCTTTGAACCAGGACCAATATTCGTTGCGATTCTAATAACTGCAACTTTCTTCATTCATTGGTTGAGCAATGCAATAGGATATGTTCTTGGAGTGAAGAAACATCCATGGTAAAATAGGTATCAACCTAAAAACTGTCTAAGGATAGACATAAAAGGTGACTAAAGAAATAAGATATTGCCAACAGAATCACGGTTTAGACCCTCAGGTTTACGTGGACTGTTAATCTTTTGGAGCTTCTATCAAAACCGGAGTCATCACAACAATGATGGTCAAAGACTGTATGCAATCGGACGTGATTTACGTTTCTGTGCCAGGCACTCGAGACGATGTTCTCCAGCTGATGGCAGAGAAACAAGTAAACGGAGTTCCCGTTGTGAAGAAAGGAACCAAGAGCTTGGTTGGGATTGTGACAAGGACAGATCTTCTGAGAAAGGCTGATGAGAACCAGTTAGTAATGCTGATGGTTAGAAACCCTATTACCGTAAGTCCCAGAACGGATTTGAAGACAGCAACGAAAATTATGATTGATAAGGGCTATAGAAGACTTCCTGTTGTTGAAAAGGACGAACTTGTTGGATTAATTTCCATACCAGATATCTTGGGAGCAGTTCTTGAGAATGATGACGAAATTGGATCAAAAGAGATTTCAGAGTTTATCTCGAAAGAGATAACTGCAGTCTGGGACCAGACACCACTACCCCTTACATATATGATAATGGATATGGCTGGAAAGAATTCTATTGTTCTAATTAATGAGAGCGGTGGCGTATCGGGGATGATTACTGTTAGTGATTATATTCGTCTTTCGGAGGTCACTGTTGAAGATAATATATCGAAAACATTCAGTGGGCAGGATAACACTGTTGAATGGGGCTGGACCTCAAAGGACTTCCTAGTTGTTACCAAGAAACTGCTCAAGCTACCAAACGTTCCAGTATCTGAGGTTATGACGAAGAACATCATCAGTATAAGCGAGATATCGACGATTTCCGAACTTGTCAGAACATTCCGTAACGAACAGATTGATCAGGCCCCCGTTCTGAACATTGCTGGAAATCTGACGGGAATGATAGAGGACAAAGACCTCTTGAAACTTGCACTTGATGCTCAGTCAGAGTGATCTTCAAAGAAATCGGTGAGGGAAGTCTGTTCAGAAACAAAGAGCGAGTCCATTGAAGTATTAATGAGCTTCAACCGCTCTTGCATGTACTGGTCTAGTCCATGGTCATGTATGATTTTCTCTGTTACCGCTAAATACTTGGAGATATTCCGTTGTCTGACGGTAAGAGACAATTTAGCTTCACCACAAAGGCATTTCCCAGAGAGTGGTAATCGTCGGTAGATTCGATTACATTTCATGCACCGAAATTTCTGTGTAGAATAGGCTCGGAGATTCCCTCGAATATCTCTGAAGAAATGAGTAGACAGTACTCTCTGAGCAACATCGTGTGAGTCAACAGCATCGATCAAAGTGGCAAGCCTTAGTTGAGCTTCGAGCTTATCATCCATTGTATTTAGTAACTTGTAACGGGAGTTTCTTGGTCCAATATCAAACGTGGTCGTGCTGTGTGTAAACCCGAATCCTTCATATTGCGCTGGTGTATTGAGGCGGGTAGCAACAATATCAACCAGTTTTTTGACCGCTTTAGGATGTTGTGCGTGAGCAACTAAATCATAGAATCTTGCGGGATATCGTCTACACACCTCCATGTTATGGCTCTCGTCATCAACCTCTTTGGGATTCAAAATGACTGAGAGAACTAGAGGAGCATCCATTAGACCGCCACGACCTGCAGGTAGATAGTGTTTAGAGAAGTTCAAGAGTGCATCAAGAACCAAGATTAAAGCATCTTCATCACCATCACAATTCCTTCGTTTTGCAGCATGCCAATACGGATGGGCGTAGCAGACACTTGAAGATGTGAATCCGATTATTCTACCAATTATTCCAGCAGATGTATGTGGAGCGAGACCAATAACTAGCTGCCCTATAATATCGTCTTGAGAATTGAAATTATAGTGCCTTTCTAGACCATAGATTTTTTCTAAACAATCATCAATAAATCTTCCAACACGTAAAAGATAGTCTCCACATTTTTCCGATACAATGATATCCTGTACTTTGATTTCCAAAATCTGATTTTCTGAGTTAAGGGGTGCTCCATCATAGTCTGTAACATACCCCAAATCTCTAAGACGACTGACTGGGACGCTAATCTCCTTCGGTGTAAAATGTGTTAGTGGAGCGTCTGTAGCATCAAAACGAGCTGTCCCATCCCTGTAACAATACACATCATGTTTCGCACGAAGAATGCCTTTTCCTAAATACTCGGGGATTTTGTTACTATTCGTGAGGCCAAGGACTCCCCTGAGTCCATGTGTTTCAAACTCTCCAACCTCGACCTTAGCTCGGTCGAGTTCTGCTTTCAAATCTACTGAGAGCGTTCTTGTCGTCATATGCTTCGGATTAAGATGTGTACTTATTGGGCACCTATTTGTTGTAGAATCAATAATACGACCGCATCCTTCCTCCGCGCACCGTGCTTCTATTTCTGTATGATTGCCGCATTTGAAGCATCTTGACTCGTAGGTTTTGAAACCGCAATTAGGGCAGGCTCGAGTTACAAGCTCAACTTCCACGCCAGAAACTTCAGGTGATATCTCACCGTTGTAATTAGCTTCATCGAAGGCATCTAGCGTGGAGATGTACTGAACATTTTTGGCAACCTCTTCCATTCTTCTCTCTGTACCTTTGGAGCGACCAACAGGGAATAAAACTTGAACTGGAGGTTTCATCTTCCGTGCCTCAGCTTTCTCAGGTCGCCCCATCCTAGCACCAATCGAAAAACCATTTTTGTCCCTGAGTTGCACTTGTGAAACTGAGTTAAGATAATCTAAAGCCGTTTCCCCTTTTGGCTGCTTTGACGTGTTTCCAATTTGTGCTAAAACGGCGATTGGTTCATCTGTCAGAACTATTCTTTTCTTATCTTTCGTAAGTCTATGTGGAATACCTACTTTTTCAAGCAGAGATTTATGAGATTTATCGGAAGGGAGGACTATCCGTTCTCCTTCGGTTGTTGTTTCAGTCATATTTGTACCAAGCAGCCAATCACGAAGGTCTTGTAGCTCATTGACAGAGAGGACAGTCCACCTATAGAGGTAAAATGGATGCAATGGCACCTTTAGTTTCTTAGATAGATGAAAAGCTTGAGTGGGAGAGGGTATGTGAGCAAGAGGAGATTCAATGAACTTGTTAATATCGTCCGCAGTAAGACCAGACTTGGTCAGTTTTTTTGTCAGCTGCATCTTTGTAATTGAGGAGATTGCGTTTTCGAGATCATGAGACCACCATTCCTCACAATAACCTGAGGGAACGAGCGGGTGATTATTTTCTAGAAACTCACCCAATGCCACAAGAATGTCACCCAAAAAGAGAATCTTCTTTACTTTACCTTCAAGACCACGGGCATCATCTAGACGCGAGAATCGAGTGACAGAACCATCCTTAAAGAGTACGATTGGACCTTCAATGGAATCAACGGGAGCAACAATCGATCCCTTTCCAGGGCGTTCAGTACGAATATGAGTTCCAGTCGCTAGGAATTCTTCAAGGATATACATGGTAGCTGGATGAATTCCCACTCCTGCCAAGCCTGTATTTCGGGACCGACCATACCTCAGTCGGAAGCCACCAGGTCGGGACGGATGAGAGAAAACAGGTCTTCCACCAATCACATCTGACAAGTAGTCATACTTGGGTTCAAGTTTCTTATCCGCACTATCTTCATCTTCTAGGGCTTTAGCCTTGGACATTTTTGCAGCAAGTTCATCCAACCATTCCCAACCCTTAATGTTCGCGTCGTGAACGATTTTTGCTAACTTCGTAGCCCTTCCTACAACTCCATCACTCAAGACAAGGACAGATCCCCCGCGTACGCGATTTGTTTCAATACGGTCCAAATCTCTGCTACCTGATACCTCAAACTCTTCTGTGGGCTCTCCAGTTAGCATGATTGGAAGTCTTTCTGCTGCAAACCGGATAAGGTCTGGGTGAACTGGGTATTGAAGATGTACATTCCGTGCATAAAGCTCTACTTCTTCAATTGCTCGTTCTGTTTCTTCAGGAGTCGACTTGTATGGTGGAAGTTTCAGTACTTGTCGAACATAATCAGCCACAAGAACAGTCATTGCAGCCTCGGTTCCCCCAGCTGCCCGAATTGGACCAGCAAGATAGAGCGCAAGATACTGATTTCCTTCTTTTTCAGAGCCACGTATTTTCACATTTGCAATACCCTCAATTGGGGCCGCGGTGATACTCTCTGTTAGAATGGCCAAGGCAACTCGTACCGCTTTCTCAGCAGCTTTTTCAGATTCAGTGATATTGCCAAGTGTTCCCTCAGCTATCTCTTTTGCAACAGCAAATGCAACCTCTTCTCGGGACTTGCCCTTCTGCAATTCCCGAATTCTTTTTGCCACACCAAATGGACCTTCCAATGTGGCCTCAACACGGGCTGCAACATCATGTGCGGGAGGTATCTCGACCCGCAGGGTTGGATCAAACCCCTTTGACCGCGCCTCCTCTGCTATAGCATATATTCTCGTGACTTCTTGATTCAAGGAATCGAAGTACTGCTTGTAGCTGATACTATGAGCTGGAAGGTCATGTTCGAGTTCTATCACAATTCGTCACATTGGAACTATCATGTTCCGTATTCTATGTTTCGCTTCAGCAACCTAAAAATCTCCAAGCTCGTTGTAAAAGAGTAGATTACTTTAAAGGAACGGGACAAGACTAGTACATAATAAGACGCCACCAAACATATAGTGGAAGGTGACTTGTTTGTTAACGCTTGAAGAAACGATTGAACTAATTCTAAAGCATAGGTCTGACTTTGAACGCAATGATATCCTGACAATGATTCAGGAGAAGCGTCAAGAACTTGGCCCAGAAGTCATTAATGATGAGTCTGCCGCAATGATCGTGGCCAGAGAACTTGGTGTGGACCTGCATAAAGTGGCACCAAGTGCACGTCAAAGAATAGAAGACATTACAGAATCTACAAAGAATGTTAACGCACTGGTAGGTATTATTGATAACATCAGTGCTGTGCGAACGTTCCAGAAATCAGACGGAACAGAGGGAAAAGTTGCAAGTGTCTTCCTCCGAGATGAAACTGGTAGTATCAGAGTAGTTCTCTGGGATGACATGACCCGAGCTATTTCAGAAGATATTCTCACACTAGGTAGTATTGTACAAGTCAGAGGAGCTTATGTCAAGATGGGGCTTGGTGATGCTATCGAGCTTAATATTGGACGCATGGGAACAATACAACCTCTAGAAGATGATGAGGCGGAAGAGATGGGCATTGATTTTGATGCACGACCTGTATCAGAGGAGTTGAAAATCAGTGGTCTTCAGGATAGACTCTTCGATGTCACTATGAAAGTCAAAGTACAGAGAGTATTCAATCTAACAACTTTCACAAGAAAGAAGGATAATAGTGAGGGCAAAGTATTGTCTATGATTGTTGCAGATGATACCGGAAAAGCAAGGCTCGTATTTTGGGATGACAGAGCGGAAGAGATGGAGGATGCTCAACCAGATGAGATAATCAGAGTTACAGGAGCATATACTAAATCTAATCGGGAAGGAAACGAGATTGAGATTCATGCAGGCAATAATGCAAAGATAGAAAGAAAACTCAAGGATCAAATGAGGACAGTGGAAACACCAGTTGGGTCATCAAGCAGCTCAGTTCCTCTAGGTATGAAAAATATTGGAGATCTCACAACGAACATGTGGGATGTCGATATCGAGGGTAAAGCGGTAACAATCTATGATGTAAGAAACTTCACGAAAAAAGATGGTAGTGAGGGACAGGTACGGAATGTAGTTATTGCAGACCAGACCAGTAAGATTCGTGTGACCTTTTGGGAAGATGATGTAGATAAGATAGCTAAAGTCAAAGAGGGAGACGTGATTAGAATCCTTCATGGATACACGAAAGAGGGATTCAGGGGAGGGCTAGAGTTTACAGTTGGTCGAAAAGCTGAACTCGTACTGAATCCTAAGGACTCTCAATTGAAACAGCTTGACCTCTCTCAGGTATCCTTTGAGTCTGTGCAAACTCAAGCATCAAGAGTGCTCATAGGAGATATTGATAATGGCACGGTAGGGAAAAATGTTGAGATCTGTGGCATCATAGTAGGAATCGGGCAGACAGGAGTGATCTATCAAGCATGCCCAACCTGTAATAAGAAACTCGAAACTACAGAAGACGGGTATAACTGTAAGTCTTGTGGACCTGTTAAAAACCCTGAACCCAGAATGCTCTATAAAATCACAGTAGATGATGGTTCGGGTTCGATAAAAGCCACACTTTTTGGGAATATTGGTGAAAAACTACTAGGAATGACAGCTGAGGAAGCTCACAAAATAATCACCAAATCGGGCAAGGAAGATGAACCACTCAGACTGACCTCTGATAAAATACTTGGCAGATATGTTGCAATGTATGGCCTTGTTAAGGAATTCAGAGATTCGTTAGATATTTCAATCAATGGATTTGAGTTCGCAGATCCGGTTCAAGAAATCAAGCGGCTAAAGGGAGCAATTCAGAAGGAAATAAGTTGAAGATGATGAGCCTGTACCATTTCTGGTACCGGTTTTTCTAAGAGCTAATTTCAATAAGTTTTGTAAGACCCTCAAGGAAAGCATTGACATCTTCCATATTATTGTAAAGATAGAAGCTAGCACGTACAGTTCCCTTCTTAGGGTCAATGCCCATTTGATAATGAAAAGGTCCAGCACAGTGCCAGCCAGATCTTACCATTACATTGAATTCATCATTTAGGAAAGTGGCAACATCATGTGCTGATGGAATAGTATCTACACGGAAAGTAACTAATCCCGTCTTGATAGTAATGTCATCAGTTCCAAGAATGTGTACATGATTCATTTCGAGTAGCCTTTTAACAACAATCTCAAGGAGTGTGCGTTCGTGTTTCTCAATCTCTTCCATCCCAATCGACAAGAGATATTCAGCTGCTGCTCCAGCTCCGATTGCACCAGCATAATTCTGTAAACCCGCCTCGAACTTTTCAGGAGGTGGGAGATATTCGGGAATGATTTTTCCGTTCTCAAAATGGACATCACGAACAGTATCGCCACCATACAAGAACATGTTCATGGATTTTAGATGTTCTAGCTTACCGTATAATACACCCATACCAGTAGGGCCACACATCTTATGGGCCGAAATAGCTGAGAAATCAACATCAAGCGCTTGTACATCGAGAGGGTGATGTGGAGCATATTGAGCGTCGTCACTCATAACAAGTGCACCACGATCATGAGCAATCTCAATGATTTCCTTCAGGGGAGCTACGGTACCTGTGACATTAGAAGAGTGTACGACAGATACTAAACTTGTGTTGTTGTCAACCGTTCGTTTCCAGTCCTCAATATCAAAGGTGCCATCCGTCCGGGCTTTGATTACTTCAACTGATAAACCGTCTCTTTTTGCCCGTTCTATAAAAGGTAGTGAGCCACTATGGTGCTCAAGAGAGGTTGTAACAATTTTCGATCCTTTAGGCAATCTGACCGAGCTTGCTACAATGTTCAAAGATTCTGTCGCATTGCGGGTCCATATACACTCTTCTGGGTGGCTTGCATTCAAGAATTTAGCAAATTTTTTTCGAGCAGCTAAATAGGCATTAGATGCTTCTTCACCAAATTTGTGGATGCTTCGTCCAGCGCAAGCAGGGTACTTCTCGTAGTATTCATTCATAGCCTCTATGACTTGTTTAGGCTTTAGAGCCATACAGGCGCTATCAAGATACACTACGGATCGATTATTGATTTTACGTTGAAGTGCAGGAAAGTCACTTCTGATTTTTGTCCAGTCGACCATGATGCTCAATCCTTCGCAAGCTGCCAGCTATATCCGCCTTTGCCAAACTTCTTTGTGATCAGTTTCAGTTCTACGAGCTGATTTGCGGCTGCAACAAATGCATCGCCACCTGCACAGTCTGTGCATATACCACTATACTTCTCTGTACGAGCTAATTCAAGTATCTCGGTGGTTGTGAGGGAATCACCTGCTTCAAGAATCTTAAGCACACACCGAGCATTTTCTGAGAGGTCGGGCATTGCTATTCGGGGGCGAAACATACACCAATAAGAAAGCTTCGTATAACAATACTTAGACACTTAACAAAACGCTTAAATCAACATCAGAGCGGGTGAGTTTGCTCTATTTCTGTCGGGGCATTTGCTCTGGTATGTGTGAAATAGGCATAGGGTGAGCTATCATGGGAAGAAGACGAAGGCAGAAAGTGCGTCGAAGACCACAGAAACGAATTCCAGATGTATATCCATGTCCTGCCTGCGGAAACACCGCCATCAAAATCGAGCTCTATCGAGATAATTTGATTGCGACTGTGAAATGCGGGTCTTGCAGCATAGAAATGACAATTGATGAAGTCAATCCCTTGACCGAACCCGTTGACATCTATGGGACCTTCATAGACAAGTTCTATGAGGAACGTACTGCTGAAACTTGAGAGTGATACAATCCTCAATATTCAGCAATGGTTATAAGTGGACCAACTCCGAGAGCACAAGATTCCAATGCAGACCATCGAGAATTTCATTGCAATTCTGTTCATCCTATTAGCGGCAATGGGGATACTTGCGATTCTGCTAACGATGGGCTACATGGTATACGGTGGCGAGGAGGAAGAATAGTTCACGGGAAGTTGTCCCCATGACTGATTCCATTCTAAAAACTGCTTTTGAAAACATAGCCACACATGTTTCCAACTTGGATAGTGTAAGAGAGCTAATAGAAGACCTCGACAATCAAAACGAATCGATTGACCACATTATTAGCATGTTGGAGAGAAGATCAGAGGAAGCAGAGGTCACTCTCAGAACCGATATCCGTATCTTAATCAATGAATGCCTCCATCTAATGAGAAAGATGACTAACTGATGAGCGTCCCAACTCCACTGAGCAAGGATATTGTAGCCTTTCTCAAATCGAAGGGTATAGTTAAACCTACACCGATTCAGGAGAAGGCAATACCTTTCATACTCAATGATAGTATGAACAGTCTCCTTCTAGCACCTACTGGTACTGGGAAGACTGAAGCAGCAATCATCCCACTACTTAGTAAACTACAACAAATGTCAAAGAGAGGAGAACTATTCGGATTCTATATCATATATATTACTCCTCTCAGAGCTTTAAACCGCGATGTGTTCAAGAGGATTGAAGAACTATGCATGCACTTGGGGCTCACCGTAGATGTTAGACATGGTGATACAACACAATATGCTAGAAGAAAACAAGCAATCAAGCCTCCCAATCTGTTAATTACTACGCCAGAGTCTTTACAAGCGATTCTTCCTGGAAAAAGACTGCAGTACCATCTGAAGACTGTTTTTGCAGTAGTAGTCGATGAAGTTCATGATTTAGCTGGTAGTAAAAGAGGAGTGCAACTCAGTTTGGGTCTTGAGCGGTTGCAGCGACTGGTGAGTACGAAAATCCAACGAATTGGGCTCTCAGCAACAGTGGGAAATCCAGACGAGGTCGCTAAACTCCTTAGTGGAGCAGAACCCATCAAGACGCTATGGGCGGGTTATGATAATCAAAAATTGGACCTAAAAGTGGATATGCCTTTGCCAACCGACCGGGATAAGACACTTGGTAGAAAGATATCCTATCCAGGGCCCTCTGTTGCAAGACTCGAAGAGATAATTCAATTGATTGAAACTCATAACTCAGTACTAGTATTCACCAATACGAGGTCTTTTGCAGAGGTCCTTGGTGTTAAGATGCGAGCATTAAAACCATCTCTTGAGTTTGATGTTCATCATGGGTCATTATCAAAGAATGCTCGACTGACTGCAGAAGATCGCCTGAAGAATGGAAGCTCAAAAGCAATAATCGCTACATCAAGTCTGGAGCTTGGTATTGATATTGGGCAAGCAGATCTAGTAATTCAATATTCATCCCCTAGAGAAGTTTCAAGACTAGTACAGCGTGTTGGAAGGTCGGGTCATGGAGTGGGCCGCACCTCAAAAGGGATTGTAATTTCAACAATTAATCTTGATGATATAGTTGAATCAGGTGTGATAATCAGAAGAGCTCGGCAGAATAAGGTCGAAGACGCAAGAATCCCAATGAAAGCGTGGGACGTTCTTGGACATCAGATTTCAGGATTTTTATTGGATGTTGGTGAAATTGAGAGGCCTGAGCTTCAGGAATTAGTGAGAAATGCGTATCCCTTTTCGGATATATCCAATTCTGAGATGGACACGCTTCTCCAGTTCATGGCGGGACGAAGACTTTTGGAAATAAATGGTTCAAGAATTTCTAAGAGTTCAAGAACACGCATGTTCTATTATGAACGATTAAGTACGATTCCTGATATTAAACAGGTCAACGCGGTGGATATTACCACTAGGACCTCTATAGGAGTCCTGGACGAGGACTATGTTACTGCAAATGTTGAGGCGGGCTCAGTGTTTGTTATTCGAGGTAGACCTTGGACTGTTGTAAGTGTGGATGAGAGTAGTGGAGAGGTGATGTGTTCACCAGTAACAAGTATTGATATTGATGCACCTCGGTGGGTGGGAGAGATGATTCCTGTTCCATATGAAGTGGCTACAGAAGTAGCGAAAGTATGGAATTTAGTTATGACCAAAGAGGATAGAGAATTTAGGAGGTGGCTTAATCATGAGTATGGAGTGTCTGGGCACGCTCAGAACCACATTATTGAAACTATCAATGAAACCATGGATGTTTTGGGTGACCTTCCTTCTGCAGACAAATTCATTCTCGAAATATGTGGAACGGGTATCATTCTTCATGCACCACTTGGAACTAGGGCTAATGAAACCCTAGGAATTGTAATCGCTTCACTTCTAACAACACGGCTTGGTATTGGTGTGGCCGTTGAAAGAGATCCATATCGAATCTTATTCACCTCGAGTGAAGAGATTAATCCGGAGCACTTACTTGATGTGTTGCGAGAGTATTCGGCCAATCAGGCATCACATATTCTAGAATTAGCAGTAAAGCATACACAGAATTTTGCCTCAAGATTTGTGCATGTAGCAAGAAAGATGGACGTTATTCGAAAAGAAGCAAAATCCAAAGAAATTCCAGTGAAATATCTCATTAAATCATTCGAAGGAACACCAGTGTTCGATGAGGCTATGCGTGAAGTCCTCGAAGAAAAAATGGATCAGAAACGAGCCCTAGAGGTCTTTACTAGATTCTCTAAAGGCGAATTAAAAATCCATGTGGTCAAAACTGCAAAGCCTTCACCTCTTGCACGACTCATCATAGAAGAGAAGACGCGTTTTGAGGTAATAGGAGAGATAACTGAAGAGAACGAAGTACTACGGATGATGGAGGAACGTCTTCTAACTAAGCAGTTTAGGATGGTCTGCATGGCTCAAGGTCACTGGGATTCTGTCAGAACCATATCAACCTTCGAGGAAACAGTTGAATGCCCTATTTGCGGTTCGAAAATGATAGCGGTGCTCTCAATTTCGGAAAAGGACTTCACAAAGTTGATTGCTAAACGTGTTAGAGGAGAATCCCTTACAAGGAGTGAAGAGAAGAGGTACAAAGCAGCGGTGCTTACAGCAGAACTTGTTTCAAGGTATGGAAAAAATGCGCTCCTAGTATTGGCGGGGCGTGGTATTGGTGCAACCACTGCATCACGAATTCTTGAGCCCGGACTAACAGAAAGACTTGATATCCTAAGAGCAATTGCCAAAGGAGAGCTACAGTATGAAAGAACACGTCCCTACTGGTGAAGAAACAACATCATTGATTGTATTTGTAGGTAGAAGCAACGTGGGAAAGAGTAGTATCATTCGTGCACTGACTGGAAAGAAGGTAATAATTGGAAAGCGACCCGGAAGTACCCGATGGGAACAAATGATAGAGATGGGATCATTCACAGTTGTGGATATACCGGGTTTTGGTTTTATGGCAGGACAAAGTAAAGCCAAAATTGAAGAAACTAAGAAGCATATCATTCAATCGCTTGAGAAGTGGAGTGACCGAATCCTACTGTCAGTTCTCATCATTGATCTATCTCTGTTCAGGGAACTTCATGACAGATGGTCCTCTCGGGGTGAAATACCTATAGATGTTGAATTTTATTCGTTCTTGTGTGAGATATCACCCCGCGTGGTGGTGGTTGCAAATAAGGCGGATAAATTAAAGGCTAGTCGTGTTGAGAGTGAGTTGGATTTTCTTGTTCAGATGCTAAGAGATTCAGTGATTGATAGGCAACCTACTGTTATAATGACTGATGCCCTGAGGAAGAAAGGAGTGTCACTTTTGAGAGACCTTATTGATGAAATTCTCAAGGAGGAAGGTCTAGAACCCCCAATGTGGGCACTCACCTAATCTTCTTCAACAGATAGAATGCTACACCAATAATCATAATCACAGAGGATATGATTAACATCGGTATAATTGCACTCGGCGTTTCCACAAAATCCTCGGACAACCAGCCAATGATATTCATGAAAAGCCTTGCATTGTCTCCTACATAGAAATACTGCAACTCAGAGTCCTGAAGGTCCAATGTTTTCCCAGTGAACATTATTGTAGATCCTGAGATAACGATTCTACTTGAACCGTATTCGAGGGCGGATATCCATGCTGGAAAAGTCCCATTGATTGCTGAGTAGGAAAGTGGCCTCAACGCATATTCGTCTATTGTTATATTTGGTTGAGAATAATTGGCCCATCCATTAACGCTTATCTGGTACTGAGCAAAGGAACTCTCATACCCATGTCCAATGCCACTGACTAGCCCGATAGGTTTGAGAGTTGCAGTTATTGTATACAGCTCATTGATGTTTCTGAAAATCGGATGATTGTAAGACCAAGTCGTTGGATCAAGTTTTAAGAGCCAAGGAACACTTTCATTTAGCGCATGGTCATAGTCAAACATTGTATCAGACCAATCATGAGTCAGGGTTTCATTGTTACTGAATCGGACTCCAGTCATATTGATACCATCAAGCAGTCTGTTTATGGCAATGTTCTCCCCAAGATCCTGCATCTGGGATTCGCTCCAGTATGTTGATTGCTGACCAATTGCTGGGTCTCCAAGAAGGAATAATGAACTACCATTTGCCAGCATCTCACTGATTCCATTAAACTCTGAGGTTGTGAAAGGCGAAACTACATCAGGAGCAGCAATTATCAAGATGTCAGTATCATTGAGAACCTCGTCGGTAAGCGGAGCTTCATTGATACGAACTATGTATCTCGTGGATTCATTAACAAGATCTAGTACCAACTTTAAGCCCAGTGGATTATCAGCAGCAAATTGTGGAGAATGACTAGCGTCAAAAACAACAACGATTGGATCAAGGTCAGTTTGGGCTTGAACAGTCATTTGAAAGCTCGATAACAGTAGTATCACTGTTAAGGCTAATGCAAGTATTCTAGGAATCGTTCTGAGCTGATTCATCTTGATGTATCCGACCTCTTTGCGCAGTCAAAATGCCAAACTTGAGGGCGTGTTTTAAAGTTATCTTCAGTACGAATATTGAATCGTTAGCCTTTCAGTCTGTTCGCCGCCATTCAACATACATCTTCCGACGTTCCACATCTGTGGAGTTGATAGTATGATATAAATCTCGAATTTCCGCAATCTGTTGTGCCAGAAGGTGATAACACATACTGATTTCTCGGGAAATTACGACATCTTGATAGAAACTTCTGCAGGTACAATAAATCTTGGGGATAACCATGTACTGTCGAGTCCGACCTTTTACTATCCATGTTGCGGTGTTGCTTGGTTGAAACAGATACTTCGTTACCTTATTCTCCTCAACAACCTGAAGTGCTCTGACAAACCTTTTTCCATACTTGTTTCGAAAATACTCGATGTCGCTTTGAGTGAGGCTCTCTCCTGAGAGTTTCCTCACTTCAATTAATGATAGAGCCATGACATTCATTCTTTGTCTAATACAACGAGGTTAAAATGTTGTATCATTGAACTGTAACCAACGATGGAACTAATATTTGAAGATAGAGGCATGGTAGTCCGTAGGGATAATGCGTCAGTCCTACTAATTTCAGACCTTCATCTAGGTTTTGAGGAGGAGATTTCAGAAGAAAAAGGTGTTCACTTTCCACTACAACATGTTAGTATTCTTGAGCGAATTGAAACTTTAGTCGAAAAGCACGATGTGCAAATGTTGTATGTTATCGGAGATGTAAAACATACAATCATGACAGATATTCCATATAATTGGGACATTATCCCCGATTTCATGTCTGATTTATCGGCTGTTGTGAGAACTGTAGTGATACCTGGAAATCATGATGGAGATCTTGAAGCATTGCTTCCACGAAACGTGGAATTAGCTGATGTTCGTGGTGTTTTGATTGGAAAGGAGGAAGAAAAAGTGAGCCTAATTCATGGACATGCTTGGCCCACGCCAGATTTACTTGATGCTTCGCTGTTTGTTATGGGACATAGTCATCCTTCGGTGAGTAGGTTTCATACTGTATCAAGCTCAAACATCGGACGGGATAATAGAAGGAGATATGCCGGATCTCTGCCCGTCATCCTTCACTCAAAATTGAACAAGAACTGCGTCAGGCAGAATTTAGGGGTGTTAGAAATTCCTAATGATAAGTATGCAAAACTTGTCACTTTGCCGAGTTTCAACAAGATTGTGACAGGGATTGCCATCAATTCGCCCAATTCAAAACTACCAGGTCCGTTCTTCGATAATTCATGTGTAAACCTCATCGAGTCTGAGGCATTTAGTATAGATGGACTCTTTCTTGGCAGTATTGGGTGGTTAAGAGAACGTTTTAACGAAATGATTAAATCCAATCCAAGAGGGACTGATTCGAACCATGGGTCGGTGGTCTAGTTTGGTATGATTCTTGGTTCGGATCCAAGGGATCGGGCGTTCAAATCGCCTCCGGCCCACCATTTCTTCTTTTAATTTCAGAATACACTATTGTCGAAGGAAGGGTTCAAAAGCACCGAAAGACTACGGCTCGTTCACAAGCCAGAACGGTGAGAGAGAATGGGAATCGGTTCAGGCAAAGGAAAGACAATTCTTTTTGGCGAGCATTTTGTTGTCTATGGATTGCCTGCACTTGCTGCAGGAATCTCATCAGAAACAGTAGCAAAAGTAACAAGGAAACAAACTGCAGGATGGGTGCTCAAGGACAAAAGGCCAGCTGTACCCGGGTACAAGAAAGAGAAAAGCGGAGAGCAGAATGTTTCCATTCAAAACATACTCAAGTATTGCAATATCGACACGAAAGAATTGGGATTTCAAATTGAACTGGGTGGAGACTTGGTCTGCGCTTCTGGTATAGGAGCGAGTGCGGCAAGCTCTGTTGCAATCGCCCGAGCTCTGAACGATGAATATTCACTGGGTTTTGATGATGAACAGATCAATCAAGCAGCATATGAAGGAGAGAAAGGGTATCATGGAACACCATCTGGGATTGATAATACAGCCTCAACATACGGAGGACTCGTATGGTTTACAAGAGACCTAGATGGTGGACCACCCAAGTTTGAAACACTCAAACTTAGAAAGCCGGTACACTTGGTGATTGCATCTACTGGTATTACTGCAAGTACCAAGGAGGTAGTTGGAGACGTAAGGAAGAAGAGAGACGAAAATTCTGCTTGGTTTGAAAAACTGTCTAGTGAATACAAACAACTTGTCCATGATGGAAGAGATGCGCTCCTTCATGATGATCTTCAGAGAGTAGGCGATCTAATGAATAGAAACCACGAACTGCTACAGGAGATGACAGTGTCCTGTACGGAGCTGGACGATCTGGTTGAGATAGCCAGAAGAAATGGAGCACTTGGTGCCAAAATGACTGGAACAGGTCGGGGCGGAAATATGATTGCTCTTGCACCTGATAAGTTAACAATGAAGAAAATTGCGCAAGCCCTTGAGCGTGCAAAGGCTGCAGGTGTCTGGACAACTACATTTGGATTGTGAGGTAATAAGATAATGATACTTGAGAATTATATCAAAAAACTGCAGAAAGAAGGGGAAATCTCTACAATTAAGAAAGAAATCTCGAAAAACCTCGAAATTGCTGGTGTTCTGAAAAGCCTCGAACCAAAACCCGTCTTGTTTGAGCATGTGAAAGAGAGTGTATTTCGAGTTGCTGGAAACCTATTCTGTAACAAGATGCAAATTGCTGACTATTTTGGAATTCAGGCAGAACAAATTATTCCTGTATTAGCCAAGGCAATAGAGAACAGAAGCCCCCCTGAACAAGTCAAAAAGGCACCATGCCAAGAGATTATTGAGAACTCAGTTGATCTTGACATGCTGCCAATCCTTCTGCATAATAAGGTGGACGGAGGGCCGTACATCTCTTCTGGCGTTGTAGTTGCTGCAGATCCTGAATATGGTCAGAATCTTGACTTTCATAGAGCCATGCAGATAGGAAAGGACAGAATGGTAGCGAGAGTGGTGAGAGGAAGAGATTTCCACAAATATCTGGAGAAGAACGGAGAAGTTGATGTTGCGTTCTGTATTGGAAACACACCTGAGATTCTCGTAGCAGCAGCCACATCAGTGGAAACTGGTGTTGATGAGCTAGAAATTGCTAATGCACTTCAGAAAATTTCGATAGTAAAAGCCAAAACTGTTGATCTGATGATTCCTGCAGACTCTGAGTTTGTGCTAGAGGGGAGGATTACTCTTGAAGATAAGCATAGTGAGGGCCCTTTCATCGACCTTACTGAAACTGTAGATGTTGTTAGGCAAGAACCAGTTTTCGAAGTGAAGAAAATTACTCACAGGAAGACTGCAATCTGGCAAGCCTTACTACCCGGAAGGTCAGAGCACAAGATTCTGATGGGAATGCCCAGAGAACCAACTGTATTCAGGAAAGTGAAGGACAAGGGGATTGACGTTCTTGATGTGCATATCACTCCTGGCGGGGCTAGTTGGTTACACGTGGCTGTTAAGATTAGAAAGAAGAATGAGGACGATGGCCTTCAAACATTGGAAGCAGCTTTTTCTGGTCATAGGAGCGCGAAGCACATCTGGGTCTATGATGATGATATCGATATATACTCGGATGAGGAACGAGAATGGGCTATGGCCACACGTTTTCAAGCGGATGTGGATTTATTAATCAAAGACAAGGAAACAGGTAGTTCCTTGGACCCGAGCGCAGAGCCTGGAACAAACCTAACCACTAAGTGCGGATTTGACTGTACAAAGAAGTTAGAGAGTAAGGGTAAAAGCTTTGACAAGGCAAAGTTCCCAGAAGTCGATTTGAAGAAGTTCATGGGTGAGTAAGATGGTCCTAGAACTAACAATCGAAGAGAAAAAGATGCTTAAGGGTAAACAGGGAAAGGCAACTCGCAAAGCCATGGAGATTGTTGTGGCCCTTGGCGAAATTTATGGAGCCAAGCGATTGATCCCTGTGTCAAGCGTTCAGATTGCAGGAGTTTCCTACGATAATCTTGGTGAGGCAGGTCTGGAGTATCTCAATGAGATGGCTGAGGACGGTCAGACTCGTGTACTTACCACGCTAAATCCTGCTGGTATGGATATGGTTGAATGGAAGAAACATGGAATAAGCGAGGACTTTGCGGAAAATCAACAAAGAGTTGTTGATGCATTTGAAAAGATGGGTGTGGTGACAACCTGCACTTGTACACCCTACCTCATGGGCAATTTACCTCATTATGGCGAACACATTGCGTGGGCTGAGTCCTCTGCAGTGTGTTTCGCCAATTCTGTCATTGGCGCATATACTAATAGAGAAGGTGGACCTAGTGCTCTTGCCGCTGCACTCACTGGAGTGACTGCTGAGTACGGATTCCATCTCGATGAGAACAGAGTTGCTCAGGTCAAATATGATGTTCTTGCAGACCTGATGAGCACCGATGAATTTGGACTTTTAGGACAAATCATTGGAAACAGAACTGGCAAACAAATCCCCTATATCACAGGAATAGGGAACGCTACTACTGACGAATTGAAATCATTCTGCGCATCTGTGGCGACATACGGAGGAATTGCCATCTTCCATATGGAGAAAGTAACACCTAACAGGACACCCATTCCTGAGAAAACCGAGATTGTCACTGAGGAGGATTTGAACAAAGCTCGAGCCGAGCTTGATGATAAAGAAGCCAATATAGATTTCATCAGTGTAGGCTGTCCTCATGCCAGTATCAAGGAAATCGCAAAAATTGTAGACATGCTCAAGGGGAAGAAGGTAACTGAAGGAAAGACTGTTTGGATTACTACAGCAAAACCCACGAAAGACCTTGCTATCAAGATGGGATATTATGACCAAATTGAGAAAGCGGGAGCATATCTTGTTGCTGATGCCTGTTGTGCAGTAGCACCATTGAAGGGTAGATTCACAGGATTGATGACAGATTCTGCAAAAGCCTGTTACTATGCACGTGGGAAAAATAAGTTCAAGACAGAGATACGAACTGTGGAAGAATGTATCAAGGAGGCGGTTTCATAATGCAAGGTCGAAAAATCTTCAAGGGAAAGGTAGTTGGGGAAGCCCTCGTCACCGGAGAGGATATATCGTTCTATGGTGGTTGTGATCCTGAAACCGGCGAGATTGTAGAGAAAGGACATCATTTAGAGGGTAAATCAATAGCAGGAAAGATTCTTGTTTTTCCCTCAGGAAAGGGATCTACAGTAGGTTCGTATGTTCTTTATGCCTTAAAGAAAGCAGAAAAGGCACCCTTAGCCATTGTCAATAAGATAATGGATCCTGTAGTTGCAGTAGGCTGTATTATATCAGAGATACCAGCTGTAGACCAGATTGAAATTGAAAGGATTACAACTGGACAAAAAATAGAGGTTGACGCCGATAACGGCGTCGTAACTCTAATCGTGTAAAAATCAGAAGCGTTGGACTTGAGGCTCGAAATCCTCTGGAGTGAAAGCTGGTTCACTGTCTTCGGGCATATCGCCTCTTTCTTTGAGTACTTGAGTGGTTACAAGATAGTATACCAAAGCAAGTGACTTTCGGCCACGGTTGTTTGTTGGTATCACAAGGTCCACATTTGTAGTTGCATTGTCAGTATCACAAAGAGCGATAACTGGCACGCCAATCTTTGCTGCTTCGTTGAGCGCTTGCTGATCTGTGCGAGGGTCTGTTAGTATAACGACATCAGGTTCTATGTATTGCCTTGGACCTGCAATATTAGGATTTGTTAAGGTTCCAGGAACAAATCGCTCTGTGAACGCATTTGCTCCAATATAATAGGCGAAGGTTTCAACAGGGCGCTTACCATAGACTCGACCAGATACAACAACAATCTTTGAAGGATCGAAACGAGCGAGAAATTTGCCAACTTGTCTAATCCGCTCATCCGTCTTTCGAACATCAAGAACGTAAAGGCCAATTGGACGCTGTCTATAGACAAAGGGTTCCATGTCTTGTGTCTTGACTTGTGTTCCAATGTGACATCCTGCAGCCAGGTATTTGTCCATTGGTGTCAAGAGATCTGAGTCAGTGACTTCTATATCACTCATATTATTTTACCTCCGCGGGGCTGACTGTGGAAAATGCCATGAAGCTATCAATAATGTCAATTTGAGCAAGTAGCATTCTTCGGCAGCAGAACCTATTCAATCCAAGATTGTCCAAAACAACAGCGGGGTCTTCACCTTGTCTGACCTCTCGCTTGAACTGTTCGTATTTGTCGGCTACTACTTTTCCGCAAGTGAAACATCGTACTGGTATTATCATTGTATTCGCCTCACCTGTAAGATTTTTGATATCGTGAACGTGCTGATGGTCCACCGAATTTCTTGGGTTCTGTACGTCTCGGGTCACCAACAAGCATTGTTCTGTCATGTTCTATCATCTTTGAACGTGCCTCAAAGTCTTGACTCATACGAATCAATCCGGTCGCAACAGCCATTCTAACTGCATCTGCTTGACTCATAAAACCGCCTCCTCGAACCCTCACTTTAATGTCATAACGTTTCCAGCCTTCACCAAAAAGTATCAAGGGTTCCATGATTCGCATTCTTGCAAGCTCTGGTTGATGGACTTCCAGAGGTGTTCCATTAATTCTCATCCGGCCAGCACCATCCCTCAATGTGGCCTTTGCAAGACTTGTCTTTCTCTTGCCAGTACTTACTACTACTCTCACCTCATGCCACCTCCGATGTTCTCCAACCAAGTTCTTGGCTCAATTCACTTACCTGAATGAACTTGTTCTTCATGCTTCTGTAACGCGATTTATCAAGTACTATTCTCTCAGTATTCAGGTATTTTTCTGGGATTCCCATATAGACCTTAATTCGTTTGTAAGCAGCCTTTCCTCTTGGTCTAGGCCAAGGAAGCATTCCGCGGAGCATTCTTCGAACTATCATGTCGGGTCTACGTTCATGAAATGGACCTCGAGTATGATTGGATGATGTCCGAATATCACGCTTTGTTTTGAATGCCTCAATCACCGACCTGCGATTACCCGTTATAATGGCTTTCTCCGCATTCACAATGACCACATTGTTACCCATTAATGCATCCTTTGCAACTTTAGTTCCAAGTCGACCAACAACCATTTTCTCAGCATCATAAACTTTGACATTTTCTGTACTCATTAGAATCACCTATACAATAATCATAATACCTCTACCTTTCGGGGCTTGAGTAAGTAATTCGTCAATTGACATAACTGAACCACCAGCCTCAACGATGGCAGATCTTGCTGTCGAAGATGCATTCAATGCTGCGACTGTTACTTTGTGTGTAATAATGCCAGAACCCAAGATTTTTCCTGGTACTACAACAACATCACCAGCACTTGTATGACGTTCAATCTTGCCAATATTAACTGCAGGACGCTGCCTTGCAGGTTGGGCAATCATCTCAGCTACTCGCTTCCAAATCCTGACATCGTGTTTCTTTGATGTCTTTCTGAGCGCATTAATCAGCGCACGTGTATTAGGGTCGGATGGGCCGCTTCTCACAGATCTCTCCATACTCTCATACCTCATAGTGAATTTGCATAATCTAAAGCCAGCCTGATTCGCTCTTTCAGAATCTCAGCTGCCTTCTCAACAATCTTTTCAGGAGTCAGTGCTCCTGTGGATTCGACCTTGAACAGAAAACTGTCCTTCTTTGAATCAATTGTAATTGCTCCGGGTTCGCAGACTTCGACACAGGCCTCACAAAGGCTGCAGTCGAGAGTGTTTTGTGTTGCTATTGTATCGCCCTCAACAAGTAGGATGTTTTTGGGACATACAGCGACACAATCCCCACATTTGTTGCATTCTTCCTTATTCACTTCGACAATGGGTACATACTTGTATGAAACCGTTGAAACTGGTTGGAACTTTGCATTTTCAACACCCTTTCCTAGACGTGCATATGCTTCAATGATTAGGTGTTGGTGGGGAGCAAGCTTCACTAGGGGAATATCACCAGATGCGGGAACAACTTTCGGGTCTTGTGATGTCAAATCACGCGAATAAACGACCTCTACTTCATCTCCTGCTTGTTTCTCAAGAGTAAGTGTGCACTGACAGAGACTGCAACCTTTCCCTTCACAGTCACAGTCCTCTGGGAGGTTATAGCTATCAAGATCTGTCACTAGAGGGAGAAGTCCCATTCTATGAGCCAGCATTTCATCATACATGACACTGGTGTTTTCTAGAACTAGTACTTCATCAATCGCCATTGCAGGCAATCTAGTAAGCATGGTTCTCCGGAGTGCATTTGCGAAGGCAACATCAATACCTTCAGCTAGAAAGTGAATGATGTTATCCTGCTTGCGAATTATTGTGATTTCCATTAACTCACCTTACCGCGGAGGTTTATCCAATACCCAAAAGACATGTTCTTCCCGGATGGACTCGCTAATTGGTTGGAATCAACCAGATAGCTCATTCGCCCATGCCTTGGGCGGGTTCGTCTGCTGGCTCTGTACATAAAAGGCTTGTCCTAGGACGCTAATATAGATAGAACAAAGAATAGGTGAACACGCACACAGGTATGTAGCTTCATGCGGCAACTTGAACCATTTCTCTGAGTCCATTGACAATTAGTTTGTATCCGTTCAATCGCTCTCTTGGATCTACTGCAACCATGCCATATGTCGGAACACCGAGCAGGTCTTGAACCGATTCAGGTCTCATAGAGCCCGGTAGGTCTTGCTTATTTGCAACTGCAATGACCTTTGTTCCTGAAAGCTGATCTTTGTACTTTTCAAGAAGTTGACGAGTTTTAAGAACAGCTTTTGGGTTACTCTCAGTTACAACAACGACCATCGTACTCCCCTTCATAAAATCAGGCCAAAGAAATTCAAAGTGTGCCTGACCGCCCATTTCAATAAGAGAAACTTTCGTATTTGCGTCGATTGTGAGGGTTCCGCAGTTCATACCTGGAGTTGGTTGGTAGTTGCATTCAAGCTTGGGTGCTTTGTCAGTGAGTAGCTTGATTATGGTTGACTTGCCTGCATAGCCGGATCCCATCAGTGCAACCTTAACATATTCAGTCATGAGAGTTGAACTCCGAGATTCAAAGGTCTGGATGACGTATAGGTTAGAGTATTTCGTAGGTAACACTCACTAACTGGATTGCCGCTTTCTATAATCTCTACTTAAGAATAGTGCAATAGACTGCTGTTTGGCGCGATAGAAGCCCTTAACAAGAAAACATGCTTCGCAAGGCTAGAGCTGATCGAATGTCCTGTGAAGGGCCCACTACTGTCGCAATTGCTGAAGGAGCCTTAGTGGAACTTGAAAAGATAATGAGAAATTATTCGAATCCACTTTGCATTACAGATGAACTAATACATTCTGAATATTCTTCACACCTTGAGGATATCATAGGACAAACATGTAGATGGATAATGGTGAACGCCTATACGCATAGCGCCATCCAGAATTTCGATGGTATTGATGTCATTATTGGATTTGGAGGCGGCGCAAGTCTTGATGTTGCTAAGCTAATTGCTGGGAAGACTGGTCTGAATTGGATATCAGTACCTACTGCTGCCTCTCACGATGGTATTGCAAGTGAGGTTGCTTCTGTGAGCCATGACGGTTACAAATATTCACAGAAGTGCAAGGGACCTCTCGCTGTCATAGCTGATATTTCAATAATATCGAAGGCACCGCCAAGATTGAAACTAGCTGGTTTAGGAGACATCATTTGCAAGACAGCTAGTCTTGCTGAATGGAAACTAGCGTATGAAGAAAAGAATGAAGCATTCGACAAGCAAGTCTATTCAATTGTAGAGAACGCGCTAGATAATGTACTTAGAGATGATAGTATTGAGACTTTAATCCAAGCAGAAATTGACGCTGGCAAAGCCATGAGCATTTTTGGGAGTTCACGTCCATGTTCTGGTACAGAGCATGCAATATCACATGCTATGGACCGAACGTCTAAGGAACTCCATGGCCTTCAGGTTGCTTTCGCCACCCCAATATGCCTCTACTATCTCCAAGAAACGGGTTTTGCGGAACATGGATATGGAGAGATTCTTGACTTTATGAGATCTCGACAGATGCCGGCATCATTCAATGAAATTGGAAATGCACCAACCACTTTTTTGGATGATGTTCATCATGCAGTCAAGATTATGAAAAAGAGAGGTCGGTACTCAGTACTAGAACACCTTAATGTTGATGACTCGAATCTTTTGAGTGCTTGCCAAGAATTGGGTTATTGACTGTTGACAGTTCGACAGTTTTAAAAGAAGTCAACACGACACGCAGCAGAGCCTGATTCTGTAAGATCAGGCGCAAAATACCGATGAAGAGATAAACTGAGGTAAATGGTAATGCCTAAACCAAGTTTTGTTGAATGGGAGCCCACTGAAGAACTTCAAAAGAAAGCTCTTGAGGCTCTTGAAATAGCTAAGGACACAGGTAGAATCAAGAAGGGGATTAACGAAGCCACAAAGAGCATCGAGCGAGGTATTGCCCGATTGGTGGTCATTGCAGAAGATGTTGAGCCCCAAGAGATTATCATGTATCTACCCGGTCTCTGTGATGATAAGAAGGCCCCCTATATCTTTGTAAAGAACAAGGTGGACCTAGGCAAAGCAGCTGGAATCGAAAGACCCACTGCTGCTATCGCAATCGTCGTAGATGGTAAAGCAAAGGCTCTAGTAGACGATATTGTCGAGAAGATTAACGGCCTCCGAAAGTAGATTCAGGTGATGGCTTTCGATGAGTAAAGATGAAGAAGTGACTCAGTCAATTCCTGCAGAAATTATCCAACTCCTTGGACGAACAGGTGTAACAGGAGAGATTACCCAAGTTCGTGTCAAGATTTTGGATGGCCGGGACAAAGGACGAGTCCTAACTCGAAATGTCAAGGGACCTGTGAGAGAGGGAGACATTCTCATTTTAAGGGAAACAGAACGTGAAGCCCGGAAGATGAGGAGGCGTTGAGATGGTCGGCACACAACGATGTAGCTTTTGTGGAAAGGATATTGAACCAGGAACAGGAGTTGCGTTCGTGCAGACAAAGGACGGGTCTGTTTCATGGTTCTGCTCCAATAAATGCAAGGTCAATAGAATTGCGCGGCGTATGAAGCCCAGAGATACTAAGTGGACTGCTGGATATGAGAAAGGTGGTAAAGTATCTCGATAAATGAGATTCTAAAAAGAAACAGAGGTGGTATATACCACCTTTGGTTCTACTTTGCCTTTTCTAGTTCTTCTTTAATGAAATCAAACACTACTTTCGCAAGATTGTCAGTTCTATCCTTGCTGATGCCCGCCGCATCTTTACTGAACAGGTCCTTTAGTGATTTCAAAATCTTAACAGATTTATCATGACTTTCTATTGCGTTCTTTACGACTTCACGGAGTGCCATTGTATAATCTGCATCACCATTAATGTACTTCAGAATATAGGCACGAGCAGAGGTTTCAGCTTCTGGTGATTCGACAAGACCGCCTTCGGAGGTCCATAATGCAATCTCGGAGATAGCAGTTTCAGGCGCATCAGAGGCGTGCGCAATGTTAATTCCAGCCCAGATGCCATATTTTCCTCTCAAGGAGTCTGGTGAAGCCTTTTGGACAAAGGTGGCGCCCAAGGCATCTCGTACACCTTGGATGACACCATTAGATTCAAAAATCATGGCTAATACGGGAGCAGAGGATATAAACTCAACAAGCCAAGGGAAAAATGGTTTTTCGCTATGAACCGCATAATGCAGTTTGGCAAGCGACTCAGATACCATCATCTCTTGGAAAGCTACAATCTTGTATCCTCGGTCAAGCAGTGCTTGCAACACCAAAGAGCTCACTCGTCTTCTTGCTGTACCATCAGGTTTGATAATCACAAGGGACTGTTCCAAATCATATCACCTTTTTAGATACATGATAACTGTATCCACAGATTCCGCCAAACAATTATCGAATATAATCCATTTCATTCAGCAACAATTAGAATGACGAAAATAACTCGGGAAATGAATGTGTAAAACGACACTTTCATAACGGATATACCGTGCCCACAGACAATTCTTCTGTGAGGTGTATCGATGACAGATAGTGAAAAACTACGTTCACCAATTGTAACAGTTCTTGGCCACATCGATCACGGGAAGACATCTCTCCTTGACAAGATGCGAGGAACTGGCGTTCAAGCAAGAGAGGTTGCAGGAATTACACAACACATCGGAGCATCATTCTTTCCGACCGAGACAATTCTATCGATTTGTGGAGATCTTCTCAGCACCGTTAAAACCCAATTAACGATTGATGGGCTTTTATTCATCGACACACCCGGACATGAGGCATATCTGAATCTAAGACGACGAGGAGGAGCTATCGCGGATATTGCCATACTTGTCGTTGATATAAACGAAGGCCCTCTTACTCAATCATATGAATCTTTGAAGATTCTTATGTCTGGTAAGACACCGTTTCTCATTGCAGCGAATAAACTGGATAAAGTTCCTGGATGGAAGGACAAAGAAGGACTATCGCTCTCTCAATCTATCAAGGCACAGAGTATGTCGGTGCAGACTGAAGTTGATAGAAGAATTTACGAGATTGTGGGAGCACTCTCTGCAAATGGTATTCAGTCCGAACGGTTTGATCGTGTAAAGGATTTCACGAAGACTGTAGCAATAGTGCCTACAAGTGCCAAAACAGGCACTGGAATTCCAGAACTGTTAATGGTTCTCTCAGGTCTCACTCAACAATATATGAAAGAGAGGCTCAAGATATCAAAAGGTCCTGCAAAGGGCGCTATTCTTGAAGTGAGAGAAGAAACCGGTCTCGGTCTCACTCTAGATACAATCATCTATGATGGTGTCTTGAGAAAAACAGATACTGTGGTCATTGGCGGTCTATCTGGCGTAATAGTAGCGAAAATTAGAGCGCTGTTACTCCCCAAACCATTAGATGAAATTCGAGATCCAAGAGAGAAATTCTCACAAGTTGATGTAGTCTATGCAGCTGCTGGTGTCAAGATTGTTGCTCCAGATATTGAAGGCGCGGTAGCGGGTGCACCAGTGTATGCTGTGACTGATTCTGAGAAACTTGAAGAAATAAAACAAAAAGTAAAGGACGAGCTAAAGTCAATTAGAATCAAAACTGACAAATCAGGTATCGTATTGAAAGCTGACACACTAGGGTCTCTTGAGGCGGTGACACAGTTCCTGCAGGAACGACATATACCAGTACGTGCTGCAGATGTAGGCCCTATCGTGAAGAGGGATATTATTGAAGGACATGCCTCGGGTGATAGTGATCCACTCAATGCGGTCGTATTAGGATTCAATGTAAAAATCTCACCAGAGATAGAAGATTTTGCGGCTGAGATGGGTGTAGAGATATTCATGAATGAAGTCATCTATCGATTATATGATGAATACTATGCATGGCTTATTGTAAAGCGAGAACAAGCAAAAGCAGAGTCATTAAGTTCGATAATCAGGCCAGGTAAAATTGAACTGATGCCAGACTATGTCTTTAGACACAATAATCCGGCAGTGGTTGGTGTCAAGGTTCATGGTATTATCAAACCTAAAACCGGACTAATCAATGAGCTAGGCAAAAGGGTTGGAACCATTCTTCAGATACAAGACCGTAGCGTATCAATAGAAGAAGCCACGGATGGAATGGAGGTTGCAGTTTCAATCCGCGGTCCAACGATAGGAAGACAGGTAAAGGATGATGAGATTTTGTATATCGATATTCCTGACAAACAAATACTTGCTATAAGGAAGAAGTTCGTCGATGACCTCTCCCCAGCAGAGAAGATAGTACTCGGGGAACTTACCACAATCAAACGATCTGCTGGGTCTTTGATATAGTTCTGTCAGCATCGGCAATGTTTTTAGGGTAACTCTCGAAGCGTCCAATTGCGACGGGTAGGGCTGGGTCGTTTGCCGCGACCTGTCACCGGTAATGGCAATAGCCGGAGCTAGTAACCAACATTAAGGATGAACCGGAACATCGGTAGGTCCAGTCGCAGGACGTTGACGTGCGGTCTCTTGAGTCTGTCACGGACATAGCAGCATTCGTAGGTTTGTTGTGATTGTCATAAACTTTCGAACTGGGTCAGGCCCTGGCGGGAACAGCCCTAAGGAAGAGTGATGGAGCCCAGGAGGTTGCCGCATTGAGAAATGCACTGATTTGCCTTCCGACTACCGACATTCGAAATCAAGGAGCCGTCGCACCTCTTCTGATTTAGCTGAACGCCTGTTCAGCCTCTGCTACGACGTTTCTGTAAATCACATGAATGAATTTCTTGTCAAACTCGTACTCTTCGTCTAACATCGCATCTTTCTCTGCAGTTGTGAAATATTTCATTGCTGACTTGAAGAAGATCTTATCCTCTTTCTCAATATGCTTTGGATAGAAGTCCACGAGTTGTTGCATGAGGTTTATTATAGTTGCAAGAGCTGTTTTCTCTCCAGTTATGAACTTGCTCTTAGCTTCGACAAGTTGACCAGTGAGTGTTCTACCCAGTATGTGTTCATGAATCAGTTCGTCCATGATTTGTTTATCGTCTGGCTTGAGTTTCTTTTTCTGCAGGTCACGAAACAGAATCTTCTCTTCCTTTCCGTGGTGGCACTGATCAGCATAGGTTCGAATGAAGTTTACTGCAGTATCGATAAATTTGGGGTCTACATCTCTATTCTTCTGTATCCGCTTAATCTCTTTCCCCATGATTGATATCATACGTTCAATCAGCCGATGTTCAATCATGAGTGGACCAACTGGTAGTACCATATTATTAGCTCCTTTACTCCTTATTTCTACTCTATATACAAAATTGCACATTGCGCGTAACTAAAAGTGTGATGATATGGCAATAGCAGAGGGAAAAATTTCACTCCTTATACTTTCCACCATCTGAGAAAATATCTTTGTCACAATGTTTATGAGAGAATCACAGTCTTCGAGAAAATCACTCATGCTGAGGTATCCAAGCTTGGAAGTGTCCGTTTTTAAACGGGCATTGAGCAGTATGGAGATGGATTGCTAATCCATTGTCGTAAGACTCACGAGTTCAAGTCTCGTCCTCAGCGCCATCTTCTCATTGCAAACTAGCCATGATAGGTTGATATGACGAAAGAAGTATACAAAACTAGAAGACGAGAGGTAGCCTTCTACCTCACCGCCTGTAGGAATAAGCGTAGATTAGTGCGTCAGTCGAGATGAGCTTGCTTGAATCTTTTCTCTGGATATTCTTTGTAAGAGCCATAATGTTTTACCTCCGATACAAGTAAGCATAGGTTAGAGCATCAGTTGAAACCAGCGCCTTGGGTGTCTTGATTTTAATAGTCTTAGCGAGCGCCATGCTTGAATTACCTCCTGTAGAGATATGCGTATGCTACAGCCTCGGTGGAGAGGGGATTGCGATTGTGCTTGTGCACGCGTTCAGTTCGGTTGTTAGTTGTCAGAGCCATAATAGTTCACAAGAAATACTGCTCAGAATTAGTATATATAGCGAAGCCACTTCTGAGGGACACAAGATGAAGTCACAAGACGTGACTACCTAGATATTGGTACAAGAGCAAGAGAATGCATCTGGGACTATTCTATATGAAGCCGTGTCTTGCAATATGGGCAAAGATAGACATCCTTTTCGACAGGTGTTGCATTACTTATGTCAAAATCCATTCCACAGTTGTCACACCCAATCATGCCACTTAGAGAATCACTCTCAACTGGAAGTGCATGTTTCTTCATTGAAGCCAATATTCTATCATCCTCTGAAATATCAGTGGGAGCAATTGACCGACCCTGTGCCCATCTAAATGTCGCATAAAGCAGGAATATTACTATGGGAACATAGAGAAACGTATAGAGAAAGATCATATCAAGAGGTGTGCTGATGATAATACCATAGATGCCTAGAACACCCAAGATAAGGGCTGCTACAAAGACAATCCATCTTCCTCTATTCTGAAACGATTCTTGTTGGTAGGGGTCGTAAGAATCATCATTCATCATGAGAAAACCACTTCACCACTCCCTGATGCATCAAACCTTCTAATATCTTCCATCTTGACATAATGCACAAAATCGAAAAGAAAGAGGGAACACGGGCCTTGCAGGCCCGGTTCTATACAATTCAAATCACTTACCTTGCTGTGACCTTGGTAACGATGCCAACAGCTACAGTCATACCCATGTCACGGACAGCAAACCTGCCGAGTTGTGGGAACTCCTTGTAGGATTCAATGACCATTGGTTTTAGAGGCACCAGCTTGGCAATCATAGACTCGCCTTTCTTGACAAAGTCTGGATTCTCTTGGATGACCTGTCCACTGCGCTGGTCCAGCTTCTGCAGAATCTGATCAAATCTGCACGCTACTTGAGCAGTGTGTGCATGAATGACTGGAGTGTATCCAACTGTGATAGCACTTGGATGCTGAATGACCATTACCTGACCGGTATAATCGGCAGCAACCGTAGGTGGCTTGTCAGCAGGGCCAGCAACGTCCCCACGACCTAGATCCTTACGTTCAACACCACGGACATTGAAGCCGATGTTGTCGCCAGGCTCTGCTTGGGGCAGTATCTCATGGTGCATCTCAATGGACTTGACCTCACCGGTCTTGTTCGGGGGCATGAAGGTAATCTTCATTCCTGTTGTCATGATACCAGTTTCAACACGACCAACTGGTACTGTACCAACACCCTTGATTGAATATACATCGTTGATAGGTACACGTAAGGGTTTGTCAGTAGGCTTTGGTGGGAGCTGAACTAAATCAAGAGCTTCCAGCAGGCATGGCCCATCATACCATGGTGTGAGTTTGGGGGTTCTAATCTTCAGGTTAGCAGCGTCAAGCGCTGATGTTGGAATGAATGGAATAGATCCCTTCTTGTAGCCGATGCTGGCTAGAAATCCTTCGACCTCTTCCTTAATCTCTTTGTACCTGTCCACGCTGTACTTTACACTCTCATCATCCATTTTGTTCACACAAACGATAAGACTTGGTACTCCGAGAGTCATTGCAAGGTATGCATGTTCCTTGGTCTGACCGCCAGTTCCAATCCCAGCCTCGAACTCTCCTCGCTTTGCAGACACAACAAGAAGACCAACATCAGCCTGTGAGGCACCAGTGATCATGTTCTTGATGAAGTCCTTGTGACCTGGAGCGTCGATAATGGTGTAGTAATATTTGTCAGTAAGGAACTTGAAGAAGGCGATATCAATTGTAAGGCCTCGTTCTCGCTCTTCCTTGAGTCTATCAAGTGCAAAAGCCCAAGCCCAGGATGGACGACCGAGTCGCTCGGCCTCAGCCTTGTGAGCTTGGAATGTTCTCTCATCTACTGCACCGGTCTCGTATAGCAATCTGCCCGTCATAGTGCTTTTACCGTGGTCTACGTGCCCTATGACGACGAGATTGAGGTGCTCTTTGTCTTTTTTGCTCAATCTTATTCACCACGTTGTTTATGGCCTGTCCACTGATTCGGGACAGACTTTTGATGCTCCTTCGCGGGATGCTTTTAACGCTTTCGACAGGTTCTCTTAACCATGGGGATAGAGAGCCTTATACCTATACTAGCGAATAGTGGTCTTGCTTTTGTATTGTTACTACAATTCAGTAGTCAAACTCATTCTCTCCAACCTTAATCGATGTAGATGGTTTTTCTCCTTTCCAAGGTCTACGTACTTCTATGAGGTTTAGAACAGTATAGCCACGTTTCTTCAGAAATGATATACTCACATTGTTGTTTGGATGGACCCAGTTGAAGACCGTATCACCTCCAAGTTCCTGAGCCAGTCGCTCAGCCTCAAGATAGAGTGAGGAGGCAATTCCCTTCCGGCGATATTCTGGTCGAACAAAAATAGATTCAGCCCATACTACATCATCATCGATTTTACATACAAGATAACCTGCAAGACCATCTGGTGATTCAGCAACGAACACAGGATAGCTTTTCCCAACATACGATTGTAGTTCGTCAGCTGCAGCTTCTAGATTTAGTTTTCTCTTTTCGGACCTTAGCTTAGACAGAAAGACTCTCAGGGATGCAATCATCTCGACAACCTGTTGCCAATCGGTTTCCTTGTAACTCCGTATCATCTTAAATCCCTCTTCCACCTGTGGGGCTCATAGATATCAATCAATCTGGCGAAGTAATTGCTGTATCCAGTCCCGGATTTTATTCCAATCGCGAAAGTCTATCTTATCAGGAAGTTCTTCGCCTGGTGGCAATTAGGCGCTCACGATCTTCTTCACGAGCGTGCGTACAGCAAAGTTATACTTATTGAAGTCAAATACTCCTCCAATGAGTGTAGTGGAAATAGGAAAAATCCCGGGATGTTTTTCCAACATATTGTCTATACAGAGCAACTGAGCTTCGCTACATCTCTCAGGATTGCCTGCATCGCCACATACCACAAAGAGTGCTACTCTTTGCTTCGATAGACTCTCAAGGTTATTATTGATAAAGTTCCACTTTGTCTGATTTGTGACGTGTCTGTGTAATCTGTGCTATAACTACGCCTATAATTGTAAGAAGTCCCCCTAATATCTGCAAGAGTGTTACTATTTCATTAAGAACGAGGATTGACATAATGACTCCCCACACGCCAATTAGGTTGAGTATGATTTGGACTCTAGACGATTCAATATACTTCATTGATTCATAGTAGAGCATGAATGCAATTACAGTATTTACAACAGCAATCCAAGACACAATAGCCCATGCCTCAATGCTCATTGTAAGTAATACAGTCACATCATCGAATAATGCTGCAGTGAACCAAATGAAAGGAACTGAGAAGAGTGTGCTGTAAAATGTGGTTGAAACAGTGTTTGTAGATTTAACAGCCACTTTACCGGCAATACCATTTATCGCAAAGAAGAGAGTAGAAACTATTACAATTATGTTACCGAGTACTCGTTCTACAGTGATGGTGGTAAAATCGGGAGAAGCATTCATGACTACTAGCGTAGCTCCAAGTGTGGCAAGAATAAGACCAACAATTTTATCGAGGGTAATTCTCTCATCTAGTAGAGGGGCAGCAAGAATAACTGCAAAGATTGGTGTCAAATTCAGTAAAAGAAGTGCATCACTGGCAACCGTCATTTCAAGACCAATGTATTGAAGAACTTGAGAGATGAACGGACCGCTGAGTCCCGTCACAAGTAGAATTTTCCAGTTAGCTCGCAAGGATCCACGTGTTTGTCTTTTTCTCCGATGAAATGCTAAGACAAAGAGGAATGGAGTTGCTAAGGTATAACGTAATGCGACAAAGACGATTGGGCCAACCTCAGCAAAGATTAGCTTTGCGAAGATTAAGGATGATGCCCATAATATTGTAGTGACAATAATTGCTAGATATGCTAGAGAAACCTTAACCATATATTGTTCCTCTCATGTTGTCTGGAAATTATCAAAACTGATAAACAAAACCGAACTATAGAATTTGCACGGGGGTTTCCCGTGCAAAATACTTGTTGGGACTACCTTGCCGAACGAGCTACACGCTCACGTTCTTCTTTCCTAGCAACTGCGAAACTACCAGGATCGTTCTTGTAAGCTAGAAGTAACTCATCTACTAAACACTCTTCAAAGGATTTAGCATTCTTGTGTGATGAACGTACTGCACTTACACAGAGGTATCTCAAAGCGAGATCAATTCTTCGTTGTGGAGCGACATCCACAGAACGTGGGTAGGCCATCCCACCATATGATATTCTTGTTGTTTCTTCAGCAGGGGCTGCGTTCTCGATAGCTGTGACAAGGACTTGAACAGGATTGAGACCGGTTCTATAGTCAATCATTTCAAAGACTCTACGGAGCATATTGAGTGCCTTCAATTTCTTCCCTGCGTTCCGTCCAGTTCGTGTCTTCTTTTCCTTACGTTTTCCAGCATTCAACAGCTTATTTGCAAAACGCTCTACAATAGGTACATTGGACTTGTGGAATCTCTTGTGTGCATGCCGACCCGAGGTATGAGGAATGAGGCTTTGTTTTAGGGAGATGTATCTAACAAGGCCAACATCATTCACTTGAACATTCGTAGTATCCCACTTGCCAAATAATAGAAGACTCGGCGGTGTGTGAGGCCGGCTCTCGGCAATTGTTGGTTCAGATGAATCTTCTGACATAATAACCACCTAGCGTATCGGTTTCTCCTTTCTACCGTAGATGAGGGAGTCTAGTGAAACACCGTTGACTTGGGTCACTCTCCATCTGACTCCGGGGAGGTCACCTTTTGCTCCACCCATTGCACCACCAATTCCTTCCACAACAACTGTGTCATGCTCGTCAATGTACTTCAGACCACCGTCCCCAGGAATGAATGCTGTGACCTGTTTTCCATTTCTTGATAGTTGAATTCTCACTGCTTTACGAATGGCTGAGTTGGGCTGTTTTGACTCGATTCCGACCTTCTCAAGGACAATTCCACGAGCTTGTGGAGCTCCCTCTAGTGGATCGGTCTTCCTCTTCAGCTTCAAGACTTTGCTTTTGTATGATGACTTCTTCCAGCGGAACTTCTTCCTCTTTCTTACAAGAGGCCGCGCTGCGAACTCGCCAACTGGGGACTTTGAACCTGTCAAATTATTAAACCTCTTAATGGCAGAGGCACCATGTATGGTGCACTCTCCTTGGTGGTCACCGGTTCGGGCTAATATTTCCTTAAAAGGCTTATCAAATGCATCTGAAAAAATGAGTCAAGAGCATCTCTCTAAGCAATTACTACATTGTTCAAATCAAAATGTCGCTTTACCAGGATGCGAGCACGAGCTACATTTCTTCCATCACGGCCAATGGCAATACCACGATCATCACTCTTCACAGTGACGGATGCTACCTTAGTACCATCTCTATGTTCAATGATTTTCACAGCCTCAACTCGAGCAGGTGCAAGAGCGCTTTTTACGAAGTCTTCTGCAGTATCAGCCATTTCTACTACATCGATAGCTCTTCCAAAAGCATCAGATGCTGCTTTAACGTTGATACCACCTTTCCCTATTGCTTTTCCCAGCTGCTTTGCTCGAACAACAACAATGATTCGCTCCCCATCATCATC
Organism: Candidatus Thorarchaeota archaeon; assembly: GCA_029858305.1. Taxonomy (GTDB): domain Archaea; phylum Asgardarchaeota; class Thorarchaeia; order Thorarchaeales; family Thorarchaeaceae; genus SMTZ1-45. Next base: position 3,056 of record JAOUFI010000012.1, on the reverse strand, counting down.
CCGGACAATGTCGACTGCAGAAACTCCTGTAATCTGTTCAAAGCGAGCGATTAAGCCCATATCATCCATTGAGAGCTTTACACGGGTCAAAAAAATCGCCTCAAACCATCTTCAGAATCTTGGAATCACCAGGCTCAATTATAGCGATAGCGGAAACCATGAATGGTTTTCCAACAACCTCACCTAGATCCCATGATGTTCCATCAAATCTTTGAACTTTGATTTGAGCTAGTTGGGCATATCTTTCAATATCTTCATATTCTTCTTTCGGGCAGTTAGCAGCAACAACTACCAGTTTAGCTTCACCCTTCTTGATTGAGGATATTGAGGAGTTTACACCGATTCTACATTTTCCTGTGTTTACAGCACTTGCTATTGGTTGATTCAGGCTCATTGTATGGACCTCATTATAATTGTCGGGGACCCGTATAGGTTGCGTCTAATGGATTTAGGTTTTAATGCTTCCGCAGTGGTCTCTCTGATGTGACTTATCACTTCTTCTTCTGTTTACTTGTAGTGGGAGCTTGTGGATTCATTAGAAGATCTATTGCTCCAGTTCCCAATGGAATCAGTTGACCTAGAATGACATTTTCGGTTATGCCCCGTAATGGATCCTTTGTGCCAGCAATTCCAGCGCCTAAGAGATGCTTAATAGTCACTTCAAAGGCAGCTCTAGCAAGAGCACTGTTCTTCGAGCCGGATATTCCATGGCGGCCAATCTGACTAATACTGCCATCTGCAGTCATCATATCAGCAACAAGGATAATGTGACGCACATCTACATCCATTCCTTGTTCATTGAGGACATTCATAGCCTCTTTGATGATTGCGTTTCTGGTGGCTTCAATTCCCAGTACTTGGTATATCTCTCTGAGATTGTTAGTGTATATTTTGTGGGGATTAACACCACCGACCTCAAGTGCGTCTTGAAGGTTTGATCCTTCTGTGTAGAGAACATATCCATCAGATTCCTTACGAATCACAACATGTGTAACATCATTGATACCCTTAACACGGACATCACGAATCTTCTCACTCAATCTTTGGAGTTCTGCAAGTGTGTCATTTGCAGGATATACGAAGATTACATTATCACCAGGTTCCACCTCTCCCTTCCCCTTGAGTTTCTCCTGAATTGCATCAGATACTATCTCAACCGTAAGACCCTTGTCTTCCATAAGCTCAGGGTCGAGGCGAATATCAATTGCTTGCCTAAGGAGATCAATTGATACATTGCTTGCAACGCTCTCGACAAGAACCATCTCGATGTCTCGAGCGATTCTTTTTGCGTCGTTCCTATCACTGGCAATTTGGTTATCCAAGTATATCTTCATAGTGGGAGTGCTTGGATTATTTCGAGCATCAACAATCTCAATAAGTCGAGGTAGACCTTGAGTGACACTCAGTTCTGCGACTCCTGCATAGTGGAAGGTACGTAGAGTCATCTGCGTACCTGGTTCACCAATACTTTGAGCTGCAACAGTACCTACAGCCTCGCCAGGTTCTACAAGTGATCTTTCGTACGATTCGATAACATTGTCACATATTTCATCGAATTCTTTCTTCGTAATGTCAAGTTCACTTATCTTAGACACAAGCTCATCCATTACCTTAGGAGGAAGTCGGCGCTCATCTCGCATCTTGGCAAATCGTTTCTCCATGTTCTTATCAATTGAAGAAACGACTTCAGTCGTACCCGTGGTGGCTACTGTCTTGGAACTTGATTCACTCTCCGTTGCCTTAGCCTTTGTAGCTTTGGTTGTTTTTGTAGCCTTGGGTTTTTTCTCCGTACTCTTGGGTGCTTTACTCTTTTTATCTTCAGTGGCGGTCTTTTTTCCCTTTGTAGTCTTTGACATTTTTTTAGACCTCCTTACTTCGTCTTTCCTTTGGCAAGGACTTTCTCGATGGCTATATCGATATTCACTGAGCGGCCGTGGTCAGATTTACTTGGATCAACACCATCATCACCAAAACGAAATTGGACTATTCTTCCGGGTGCTGTTCTTACAGTACCATCAGTTTCAACCTTTAGATCTTGAAGAGCTGTCATCAAACGTCTCTGCATGTAACCTGAAGTTGATGTTCGTACTGCTGTGTCTACAAGACCCTCTCGACCTCCTGCTGCGTGGAACCAGTATTCAATGGGGTCAAGTCCACTTTTATAGCTGGATGTGACAAAACCACGAGCTCGTGCGCCAAGATCACCTCTCTCAAAGTGCGGCAATGTTCTACCAACATACCCTCTGCTGATACGTTCTCCTCTGACTGCCTGCTGTCCTACAACTGCTGCCATCTGGGATAGGTTGAGTCTTGAACCTCTTGCTCCGGTCTGTGCCATAATAACAGCTGTGTTCTCTAGACCTAAGTGCTCTCCTGCCACCTCTCCGGCAGAATCACGAGCCTCAGCTAGTGTTGCCATGATTCTCTGTTCAAGGGTTTCGAGAAGGGTTTGTCCCGGATTGGGATCGAGTTCATCTCTCTTGTATGCTTCAATAAGCTGGTTTACTTTATTGTCAGCCTCGGATAAGATTCTTTCAATCCTCTGGGATGCTGCTCGAGGCAATGTGACATCATTTAAGCCCATGGAAAATCCTCTATCGGTTATAAGACGAACAAGGAGTTTTCCTACAGAATCCAAGAATACTCTTGCAGCAGTGGATCCCTTCTCCTTGATTATTCGATGAAAGAGAGAGTCAGGCTCCCCTGCACCAAATGCTTTTTCATCTACAACGCCAAATATCAGTTTCCCATCTCGTATAACATCAAAAGCATCAAATTCACAATCTTCTCTCTTACAGACACTACATTTCCTGCAGACATTGGCTTTAAACGAGATATTGATTCCTTCAGGTATGAACATACTGAAAATTTGTTTGCCAGTCCATAGTTCAACAGGAGCCTTGATAGCCGGCTCAGGAAGAGCTTGCGGACGATTGGCAGTGGCCAATAGCTGATTTACTTGGTCCCTTGTGTATAAACTGGACTTCCTAGTCAACAAGAATGCTGCTGAGATATAGTCTTGGAGCGCTCCAATTATGGGTCCACCATATCTTGGG
>JAOUFI010000163.1 GCA_029858305.1 Candidatus Thorarchaeota archaeon | reverse complement strand
CAATATCCAGGCCTGTACCCGCGCTTACCATTGCAGCATAATCATCTACGGCCCAAGCAAAGTTAGTGAATCTACAGACAACCATGCAGTCCATTGCAGCGGATAGGTTTTGGTACAGAATGACCAAATTCGCTTTACCATCAGTTATGTCACGGTCTACAAGAACAGGACTCCCCATGATTTCAGGACCTATCAAGTATGATCGAAGATGACATCCGCCTCTGTTGGACGTAGCATATCCAAGGGCATGTCCTTGTACACCTCGAGGATCATATGCAGGTAGCTCAAGACCCTTTACTTGCATGGCAAGCTCTGGAACCCCATAACTCTCTGCAAGTATCTTTGATCCCTTTCCCAACTCAGCTCCAAAGCCTTTCCTATGGGCAATATCTTCTATCATTTCAAGTAGTCCAGTCGTGTCACCAAACCTTAACGAATGTTCAAGCTTCCCTCTCTGTACCAGCTCCATAGCACATCCAAGCGTGCTGCCGACAGAGATTGTATCTATTCCTAATTGATTGCATTTGTCATTCGCGATGGCAATCCATTCAAGATCGTTGATTCCACACTGTGGACCAAGTGCCCATATCGACTCGAATTCTGGGCCACCAACATCCTTGCCTCTGACCCGACTCATTCGCCCACAACCAATAGGACAGCCGTAACAATTGTATGGTTTGAGAGCGAAACGTTCTAGAAGTTTCTCACCTGAAACTCCGTCAGCATCATTGAAAGTGCCCTCTTGAAAATTGTGTGTTGGAAGCATTCCTATCTCATTAATCACGTTAACAAGAACTGGAGTTCCATATACTGGAAGAGATTTATCAGTGACTGAGTTCTTCTTGATGAGGCGGCGGGCGCGTTCCACAGCCTCTCGGAGACGTTCAGGATTGACTACTCCAGGAGTCTTTGTGCCTCGAACGACGATTGCCTTGAGCTTCTTAGATCCCATCACAGCTCCGACCCCTCCACGGCCAGCAGCCCGGTGCTTATCAGTAATGATTGCTGCGAGATTAATCATATTCTCGCCAGCTGGACCGATACAGGCCACCTGTGCTTTTTCATCAGTTTCTTTAATCAGATGGTCCGTTGTGACATCCGTTGTCTTACCCCAGACCTTGGTGGCATCACGAATCTCAATCTGGTCATCATTTATCCAGATGTAAACTGGTGATTTTGAAGCGCCTGTAAATATAACTGCAGCAAGACCTGCCCGACGGAGTTGAGCTCCGAAATAACCGCCTGCGTGCGCATCAAACACTGTACCCGTAGCTGGGGATTTGGTAATTACTACAAACCTGCCACCTGTAGGAACAGATGTTGCGGTAGATGGGCCTACTGCAAAGATCAACCAATTTTCAGGTGAGAGAGCGTCAATACCAGGTGCAAGATTGTCATAAAGCAGTTTTACACCAAGACCACGGCCCCCGATGTACTTCTTATAGAGGTCGGTCGGAATAGGTTTTCGACTGATAGTACCATCAGTCAGAGAAACGTAAAGTAACTCGGCATCAGAATATTGTTGAGATGATGTTTCAGACACGTGAAATTCCTCCTAGTCGGTGAAAACATTGTGATCCTTGTCAGGGCACGTGAGGCAACGCTGCTTATACCAAAGATACACTTCTTTGGGTTGCTTGGCTATGTTTGCCATCCGGCTCGGACATGTCCAGCAGGGCTTGTCAGGTTGCATCCAAGAGTCACTATATTGAGCCCAGCGGTAATCCTCGATTATTCCTATCCCAGAACTTGTTCCAATCCTGTTTGCTCCAGCATCAATCAATCGAAGAGCTTCCTTGAATGTACGGATTCCTCCTGCAGCCTTCACACCCATTGATTCACCTACAGCTTCTCGCATGAGCTTCACATCGTATGGTGTAGCGCCCATAGGTCCGAATCCTGTAGAGGTCTTGACAAAATCAGCACCCGCCTCCTTGCATATATAACAGGCTTTTCTTTTCTGATCGTCAATGAGGAGGCCAGTTTCAAGAATGACCTTAACATGAGCGTCACCAGAAGCTGCAACCACGCCTTCGATATCTCTTCGAACTAGGTCGTAATTCTCATCGCGTAGGGCGCCTACATTGATTACCATATCAACTTCATGGGCACCTCGGCGTACTACCTCGCGGGTTTCCATGGCCTTCACTTCAGACAAAGTCGCCCCGAGAGGAAATCCAATAACTGAACAAACCTTTACTGATGAGTCTCTGAGTAGTTCAGCTGCGTACTCTATATGAACTGCGTTGATGCAGACTGCTGCAAAATTATATGTTAATGCCTCTTCACAGAGCTGTTTAATCTTGCTTTGTTTTGCATCTGCCTTTAGCTCGGTATGATCAATAGTCTGTGCAAGTTCTTCCACGGTGAGGACCATAGCAATGCCTCCAGATGCAAAGAACCCACTGGCATCTATTAACCCTTCGAAATGCCAGCTTAATGGTATCAGCGTCCACCTAGACAGGATTTGATATCATCAAGAACCTCTTTCTGTAATCTTATGACATCGTGGACCTCAATCTCTTCTGCATCTTTAACCACTGAGTTAAGCTGTACGACAGTCCCTACAGCATCCACTTTCGAGAAATCAACGGGGAATTCAACTTCTGCGCCTTTCACAATGAGCTCAGAGCGTATTGGATGCAAGGCAATTCTTATGCTTCTGACGATGCCAATGCGTCGAGCTCTGTTGTCAAGTACTTCCTTTCCCAATAATCGACCTGGCATTTTAAGCTCATAGAGTTCTGCTTCAATGCTTGGCATTGGTTCTTTAGCGGTAGTAGTCATCACGTCTCGGCTCCTTGTACTCTTGGATATATTTGTAGGAGGCTTTTTACAGTGAGTATTATCTGAGATATAGAAAAATCATCAAGTCTGTGAAGTTTTGGCTTTGACTGAACGCGAGAGATACGTGGAAATGCCATTGGTCAAGACCCATACAGTGGACTTTAGATTGTACCAAGTAGACCTTGCAGAGATAGCATCGCGTCAGAGCACAATTATAGTTCTAAGTACAGGATTAGGAAAGACCGTGATTGCTGCATTATTGGCAGCAAAACGTCTGACGGAACAAAAGGACTCCAAGGTTTTGTTCCTTGCACCCTCACGACCTCTTGTGGACCAGCAGACACGCTACTTGAAACGCGTTCTAGACCTCGAGGAGGACCAGATTGTATGCTTGACTGGACAGGATGCTCCAGAGAAAAGACACACCTCTTGGCAAAATGCACGGGTCATCGTGATGACCCCACAGGCACTGCAAAACGATTTGATTCAGAGAAGCTATGACCTCTCCAATGTTTCACTAATCGTTTATGATGAAGCACACCGTGGAGTCGGAAACTATGCATATACCTTCATTGCTGAACTCTATGAGAAACAGGGGCAGAATCCCTTATCTCTTGGACTCACCGCTTCTCCTGGGCATCAAGTAGAGCACATCAAGATGGTATGTGACAAC
>JAOUFI010000052.1 GCA_029858305.1 Candidatus Thorarchaeota archaeon | reverse complement strand
TCTTACAGCTCGTGAGGCTGATTGGGTAACTGGTATAATCAGTGAGGAGATCTCTCTCCCAGTTAAATTGGTCGCGACACAAATCAATGATCTTGAGGACCGACTGCGCCGGCTTTTTGCAGACAAGCAGTTTAACATGATTAAAAAGATTGCAAACGAGCTCGACAAAACGCGTGATGAGGTCATGAACGCAGTTCAAACTCTTCTTGAGTTTGACCTCTTTCTTGCCGTTGGTCTATTTGCCCATGACTATGAGCTGGTGACTCCAAAAATCTCACTAGAATACACAGGTGTTGGAGTTCAAGGTGCTAGCAATATATTCCTAGTTGAGAGTTACCTGAAAGGAAAGCATAGGAAAGTCCAGCCCATCGATTATTCTATTGGGAAGACACCATTCCAACCTGCAGGAACAAATGGTGAGAACTGCGCATTGCTCTCTGGTGCGAATAGTGGTGGAAAAACTACAACAATTCAGACGCTTGCCCAGATCGTCACCATGGCCCAATCAGGTTTTCCTGTACCTGCACAACAAGCATATCTGCCAGTGTTTGAAGAGCTCTATTTCTTCTATAAGAGCCGAGGGATGGTCAGTGCTGGAGCGTTTGAAACCACATTGAAACAGTTTGCAGAGATAGTCGTTTCAGAGAAGTCGAAATTAGCTCTCTTTGATGAAATCGAAGCAATAACAGAACCTGGCAGTGCAGCTAATGTCATCGCTGGTCTAATCGAGATTCTTCAGAGTGATCCCAAGACCTCGACAGTAATCTGTAGCCATCTGGCACGAGAGATTCAAGAGGTCACATCAGTACCCCTTAGGATAGACGGGATTGAAGCCCGTGGTCTCGATGAAAACCTCGAGCTTGTTGTAGATAGAACTCCACGCTTTGGCGCGTTGGCAAGAAGTACGCCAGAACTCATCGTTGAAAGACTTTCCAAACTGACAAAAGGCCCTAAGAAGGCAGTCTACGAAAAGATTTTGGAGAACCTTAACAGAGTAAGAGACTGATGCCATACAGAGTTCTTGTCCTTGGGGACATGCACATTCCTTCCCGTAGAGATGCAATACCTGATGACTTCTATCAATACATCAATGACTCCCAATATGATATGGCTCTCATCACTGGCGACCTTGTACGAGAGTCAGACATGAGAGCAGCTCTTCCTCCTCTCCCAAGATGTTTTATTGTCACAGGAAATATGGATTTTGGAAGTTCATACAATTTTCACGAGCAGGTACAAGTCGACAGCTTCAATATCCTTCTACTACATGGAACGCAACTCAGTCCCCGTGGGAATATAGAACAACTCTGGGAGATTCTCCAGCACATCGGAGGGGATATAGCAATCCATGGGCACACTCACCAAGCTACTATTGACCTCTATAAAGACAGACTCTTTCTTAATCCGGGAACAATAACAGGTGCAACAGGAGGCGCAGGTGGTCGTACAAATGCAAGCTTCATCGAGCTAATTGTGAATGATAACCAAATGTGTGTGATCCTTCATTCTACTGATTGGCGGGTTGTGAAAAGAACTGAAGTTGAGTATCAGAAGCAAAAAGAGAGAATCAAAAGAATATCCTGAGTATACTCGCCGACGACCATCCTAGTATGTTCCCCAGGGATCTGGACTAAGAAGGCGCATATAGAGCTTTTTCAGGACATTTGAGCTCTCTAGCAATGCTGCTTTGAGTACTTGCCCCTTCTCAACATTAGCTGTTTTTGATTTTGACCCCACAAGCCGACCAAGATGACCCTTGGAAGAATCTGGCGTAATGGACACCTTTACAGGGATAATCCCCTTTACATCCTCCTCGGGAAATATGTCCCGTGTGAATTTGAGGTCACGGAAGAATATTGCTAATGTTTCTTTGACAGCAACTTTCTCAATAGTATCATTTGGAAGTCTATCCACCATTGAAAGACTCCGTCTTCGTAGATGGTCGGAAACAACCTCTTGTACCTCTTCAGCTAATTCACGATTAGTCGCACAAGCTATTCCTATGTTTATCATAAGAATACGAATCCGATCCAACATTATGCCCACATCCGCTCCAACGAAGGACTTTCCCCTCATGGACACTAACCAATCCTCATACGCTTCACTCACACTTCGTAGGCCATCCTCGTTCTTAGAGAATCTATCTAATTCTTCAGGTGGTATTAACGTACACCAGACGGCCATTGATACATGGTCAGATTTATTGGAGGCCATGCCTGCAGCTTGTACTCGTCCGTTTTCAGTATTGCTTGTCTGAGTATTGCTTGGAAAAGTTGTTTCTAATACTAGATTGCTGTTACAGCCAATATTCTGTTGGTGGAACTAATGGCAAGATATAAAGTAAGAATTGAGGTAATCGATATTCTGAATCAGGGCAAGTGTTCGATGGGGCAAAAAATTGGCGACACCTACGATTATCCAGAAGATCGAGGCAAGATGTGCCCAAGCTCATTCCATATTCTCTACCCATGGATAATGGTGATGGAGTCAGGAGGTAGCTTTACGGAGTCTGAGGATGGAAGTGATTACATGACAGTCGGTTGCAGTGACTATAATCATCAAGTCGTCTACAAAATCTCTCGAAAACCTATCGAAAAATAATCCGATTCAATCAAACTCACACCACACAATTTTTCTATCACTCATTCTGAGCGGGGTGTTGAGGTATCTATTGACGTGATAGCACACTCCAAGAACTTGCACGTGATGCGGAGAGTTGCTCTTACCATATTGATTGGAATTACACTTTCATCTCTCATACCAATGAATGTGCTTGCACAAGACACGCTCTCGCTCTCCATCAATCGGTCCTTTGGAATGGCGTTTGGTAATTATATCAGTGGGAGCTTTCTACTAGAGGGGAATGGCCCGGATTCAATCCAGAACCTGACTGTTTACTTCAATGAGAATGAGGTCCACTTCGTCACTGGTAATAGTGTCAGTTGGCTGTTCAATACCGGAGAATATCTTGGAGGACCAACTAATATCACATTAGTAGGAATCGACAATCTTGGAGTAGTGCATCGGACCAGTACTCAGGTCGTATTTATTGCCGAAGGTGTGGGTACCTTAATTACTGGAGCAATCATTGTCCTCGTCATCATTCTGGTCGCGGCAAAATACGGACCTCGCCTCTTGCGTCTACGAAAGAAGTAATTCATAATATAGGAGTCTTCAAAATGGATAACCAGAATCGCTATTCAATTGATACCGATATCAAATTTGAGGCTCTCGAGCTGATAGATATCCCCAGATTGATTGAAGAATGTCAAAAGGACTGGCAGAACTTCTCCCTCTGTGAGGTAAACAACTGCGTAATCCGATTAGGAGTAATACACGGTGAATTTCATTGGCACAAGCATGACCACGAGGATGAGTTCTTCTATGTCATTGCTGGTCTATTACACATCGATTTAGGGGACAGAACGGTAGATTTGAAGCCTGGGCAAGGGTTCCTAGTGCCACTAGGACTATCCCATCGTACAAGAGCTCCGGTACGCACTGCAATCTTGATGGTTGAGGGAAAGGATGTGACTCCTACAGGGGATTAGTATGAAAAATTAAGTTTGAGCTCTAGGGACGCAGACTTTTGGGTTCGTATCACTTACTTCAAATCTCTGAAAGAAATATCCTTCATCCAGGTCTTCCGAATGAACGATATACGACCGCTTAGAGAATCAGATAAGGATGACATTCTTGAAATTGCACGGCACACATGGGAGGGACATGACTATATCCCCTACTATTTTGACACTTGGCTGAAAGACAAGAACTCCTATCCTGTGGGTGTTGAGTATGACGGTCATATTATTGCCCTAGCTAATCTACGAGTAATCGATGATGGAAAAACTGGATGGATGGAGGCTCTTCGAGTACATCCAAATCATCGAGGAAAGGGACTTGCAACTAGCCTGACCCAGTATGTTGTTCAGCTTGCAAAGAGCATTCCAGTAAAGTGCATTCGATATACAACTTCAGTAGGTAATGAAACATCATTGCATCTTGCTGAAGTAGTAGGAATGAAGAGAAAATTCGACCTTGCTGTTCATTGGCAGGAGAACCCATCTGAAATCTCTTGGCGGATGAGAGGTTTCCCACTACTTGAGGTTTCTGCGGATGAGGTGTGTCAAGATCTAATTGATGCCAACTTGATTCCATTCAACATCCTCATCCACGACTGGAAGGCATTCGATGTCACGCCAAAGGGTCTTAACAAAATAGGTTCGACTGCACGGTTTTGGGTTCAGACGCGTGCTGGTAAGCTCACATCGTTCTCATTGGGATTCGCCCGTGATGTCAGTTCTGGGATGCAATGGTCTTTCACAATCTACGCTTCTGATAGGACAGGGTTCCTAGATCATCTGTCGTATCATATAGACATAGCCTCGAAGAGTGGATGTACCTCTATCTTCGTGGCCTTCGAAACAGATTATGTAGAAACTATGCACAATCTAGACTGGGTTCAGCTGGATGAAAATGAAGATGAGGAGTGGGCTCTGACTTTGCTTGAAAGAATGCTATAATTCTTATGGTGTTTCACGATAAGCTTCTGATAAGTACCCATTTCCCAATCTTACTGTCTTAGGGGAGTAGCACCAATCTTATTTGGTCCTCCGGAGATGTATCATTAGATGTTTTTGGCGGTGGTGTCTATGAGCTATCCTGACGTCATTAGGCGAGCGGAGGGTGCTTTGAAGAAGGCAGAGGAAGAGCTTCTATCGGGAAAGGAAGGCATTGCTGAAAGGTTACTTATTGGACTTTCAAACAGTATACTCGTTCCAGATGCGGAAAAAGCACGGGAGAGAATGCGAAATCTTGACGAGTCTCGTTATGTCAAATGGGAACGATGGAAGGAGGATCCTGAGTTTTCAGTGCCATTCTGGAAGGATGAAGGTTATCTAAGTATTGATAGCAGTGCACATCAGACTCGGGACCCCGATTGGTATGCCAAAATTTCTGGAACAAGTGGATTCGTCGCAGGTATCAGGGCGTCTCGAAAAGTCAAGATGCCTACTCTAAATGGGAAACGAGATGGTGAACCGACCCCCCTTGGGAACCCTGCAAATACTTGGTTACTTGATTTCGTTGCTTTGTCAAGCCTTCGATTGTCGTTCAAGACGCGTTGGGAGCAACTTGTAAGGGATATTGTTAGGAAACGACACAGAACCGACTTACTTTTGGTAGCTGAAACACTTGGTTTCGAACCGCATGATGTTATTGGCATCTGCCGGAGAATCAAGAATCTTGACGATAAGATTGTCGAGTATGATCCTCTTGATTCCAGCTTAAACATGACCTATACCTGCAGAAATCCTGATTCGAGCCTGCAACCACTTGTTGATATTCCAGAGTAGATCAAGTTCAGTGTTGTTGTTTCTGAAAAAATCCGCTTTTCATGTACTTCTCGCACTCGATTGCTTCGAGTGAAACACCCATAATTAATAGGCTGTACATATCGCACAGGCCGCTCATAGGTCATGGAGGCAGTGATAGATGATACCCCTAAACTCTTTTGGTCGTACGAAACATGCTAGCACGCGTGTTATCTTTGGGTCGTATGCATTGAATAACGCGACACAGACTGAAGCAGATCATGTTCTTAAAATATTGCTGAAATATGGTGTGAATCATATTGATACAGCTCCCATGTACGGAAATGCTGAGAAATGCATTGGATTGTGGATGAAAAAACATCGTGGTGATTTTTTCCTTGCAACAAAGTCGCGCAAGCGATCATACGAAGGAGCAAAGGATGATTTGGAGAAATCTTTGAGCATCATGGGAGTTGATTATATTGACCTTTGGCAGATGCATGGGTTGACTAATCCAGTAGGTTGGCAAAGAGTGATGGGTCCCGGAGGGGCTTTGGAGGCCTTTATTGAAGCACGTGACAAGGGTCTAGTACGATTTCTAGGAGTGACAGGCCATGGTGATAACGTACCAGCAATGCACAAACAAAGTTTGGAACGATTTGAATTCGATTCAGTCATGCTACCATACAACTATTTGCAGATGCAGAAATCTCGTTACGCGGCATACTTCAATGATTTAGTGGAGCTTTGCCGCAAGCGTAGGGTAGCAGTGCAGACTATACAGTCCATTGTTCGGCAGCCCTGGGGTCAACGTCCACCGACTTACAACACCTACTTCTATGAACCATTAGAGAATCAAAATGCGATTGACAAGTCGGTCCATTGGTCATTGAGTCTTAAGGATAGTTTTCTGATTACAGCAGGCGACATTCGGCTTTTACCCAAGATGTTGGATGCTGCCCTTCGTTATGATAAAACCCCTTCTAATGCAGAAATGCATGCTATGGTTGATGAGTTTGATATGAAGACAATAGCATCTAGTACAAGTGACTATAAATGACATTATTGATTTTGAAAGACTATTAGCTACCCAGATGTGACTAATGAGTAGTTAGAGAATTAGCTGGTACTGAACAAAGATGAATGGAACGAAACCTGATCCCTTCGACGAAATCAATGTTCTGCATGAAAGAGCTCAAAAAATGGCAAAAGAGTACGAAGATGCAATTCAAGATGGGAATCTAGACATACGGTGCCCATATCCTGAGATTATAGAGATATATGACAAAATAATGCAGTTGATTGTTGATTGGGATGGGTGGGGATTTGATTCGGATAACAACTATCAGGTCTATGAGGCGAGCTACTTTAATATCCAGCAGAAATTCATCGAGAAGTATGAAGAGGATAAGAAATTGCGTGTCGATAGAAAGGCACCTGTGAAGTAGTTTTTCTATGAATAAGTCCCTGTCAGTGCATTTTCAACATATTGCACTCGTTTCACGTGTTCGTTTCTCAGGGGATTCATTCTCCTATTACCGCCGGGATGCTTCTTACTATGATTTGGACTAGAAAATCTGCCAACATCTCATCAGACATCATTAGTCCCCCATGTAATACATGCCTGTGGGTAACAGAATCAATCACATGAAAGATAACGTTAGCCCATTTCTCAAGATTACCAGTCCTCTTTTGTCCAGTAAGTTTCTCTAGTACCATCAATATCGGCTCTTGACCAATCGTATATAGTTGATTTCCCATCTCTTCAGTTTTAGGATCTTCAAAGGAAGCTATTTCAAAGGCAGCAAGGTTTGGTGAAATCTGTCTGTGCCCTTTGATGAACCTAAGCAATGCCCTACGTAGAACAACTGAAGCATCTTCGATTGTCACATCACTAAACTCCTCTGAAACGATCACCTCTCCGATATTTTCAACAGTTCTTCTGGCGATCTCAGGTTTGCCGCCCGGGAAGTACTTATAGAGAAGACCGATACTCACTCCTGCCTCTGCTGCTATCTGGTTGGTTGTGGTGGCAGGATACCCTCGTGTTCTGAAGAGTATCATGGCAGTCTGAAGAATAGCTTCAATCTTTGCGGCCTTGTTACGTTGTTGAGGACGAGTCATACGTATACTCTGAAAGATACATCTATAAGTGAGTTTTGCTCACTAACATATAAGTGAGCATTGCTCACCTCGTGGTGCACAATATGGCTCGACTAAAACTAGACTTGGCGAGAGCACCAAGAAGTATTGGCATATTCAAGGATCCAGAAACCGATTGGGCATTCAACCGGACTCTAGAGTTCATGAGCGAAAAGGCTGCAGAAATTGGAGAATGCCTCTATGCTGCTCGCCGAATAGATGAAAAAGATGGTGATAGCTGGATATCTGAGTGGGCAGCTCTCGCAGAACGTGTGGAGGCTCTTGGTGATGAGTCTCTGAGAGATCAGCATATAATAAGTGCTAGAGAGGCATTTCTCCGAGCTTCAAACTACTGGAGAACTGCTGAGTACGCATGTACTCCAAGTCATCACCGTTTTCATGAAACTTGGCGTCGGAGTGTTGATGCCTTCAGAAAAGCGTGTTCATTATTTAATCCGGAGATTCGGATACTAGAGGTTCCATACGAGGGAAAGATGCTCCCCGGCTACTTCATGCGCCCGGATGACTCCGACTTGACGAGGCCCACAATGTTTGCAGTAGGTGGGAACGATTCCTCTGCTGAGGAGATACTGATAGCTGTTGGATTCTCGGCAGTGCGTAGAGGCTATAACTTCTTCACATTCGATTATCCTGGTCATCGCGGAGCAGTTCATCTCTACTCAGATTGTGTGAAGCGATCGAACTATTCTGCTCCCTTCGCTGCAGCTCTCGAACTGCTGGGAAGTCTTCCTGAAGTCGATGAACGAATTGCACTCTCAGGGTATAGTTATGGCGGCTATGTTGCCTCTCAAGTCACCACAGGCGAATCAAGAATTAAAGCTCTAATAGCTGACAGTCCACTCATAGACATACCTGCGCTACAAAGGAGCAGTCAGATGAGTCGTATGTTTAGAGCCATGCCGAGCCGTCTTCTGGAAAAAGCTATAGAGAAGAAGTTGAAGAACACTCCGGTGTTGAGGGGTCTTGTCTACTATGGCATCTGGTCGTGGGGCTGTCCGAATTTCATTGAATGGATGGATTGGAAGCCAAAACTGGACAGCATCATCACCGAAGAAGTACACAAGATTACATGTCCCACTCTTGCATTGGTTAGTATGCACGAAGGTGAAGCCATGCTCGAGCAAGCGAGGGCATTCATGCAGAGAATTGGCTCGAAAAACAAGATGCTTCATGTCTTTACCCTAGAACAGGATGGTTCATATGACCATTGTCAGCTTGACAATATATCTCGCGGTCAGCAGGTGATGTTTGACTGGTTAGACAATGTATTCGATTATCGGTATTCTCCATGATAGGGACTTGTCGATATCTGAAAATTCTGGCTGTACCCTCTTTCTCATCTGTCAGTTCCCTCAACCTAAAGAAAAGGAGGATTCATTGGATTCAAGTGGATTCACTGATAGTTGCTTTGTATGATCTTTCCTGTATTGGACTATAGCGATGATGAGTAGCAGGTAACCACAGACAACTCCAAGAATATTATGCCATCCAACTGTAATTGTGATGGATGATAGTGGTAGGCTAAGATGGATATTGGCTGCAGGCGAAGCGAGATATTGAAAGATTGCTACGAAAGCCAAATAAAAACTGCCAATAAAGAATGAGATTGCTGAACCCAGAGCGTATACGATGCTTCGCATCGATCCTTTCAGAGGGCGGAGAAGTGCTATCAATACCAATAGTGACAATATTTGACCAATAAGTCCTGCAATATTCAATGAATAATATAGAATCATAGATTCTAATTGCATGGATAACTACCGCTTGTTGGAATATTCAACTTTAGTCTTAACCTTTTAGTCTTTTTAAGAAAGATTACACCCTCATCACCCAATATAAGAAATTACCAATAGTGAAAAATGAGTGATGGCGCCGTCGGGAGTTACATGCTCTCAAGTCTATTTTTGATGTATTGCAGTCTTTTTCTATTCTCTTGGTCTTTCCACTCACTGTTATCAGACAAAGCCGCTAATTTTTGCAAAGCCGAAAGAAATATCGAATTCTCCCCAGCAGCTTCCAAATCGACTTGGCGCCTATTAGTCCTCATGGTTTTTCGTCTTGTATAGTACATAGCTCCAGAAAGAAGGGTGAGAAAAACAAGTACGAATGTAGTTGCTAATGCTCATGCGATGTCTATGGTCGATTGATAGACTATCACCATTAGTGAGTTGATCGCTGATGTAGGAGCCAGTACCAGTGTAGCCAGTAAGAAGAGAGCGTAATTCTCTGAACAGTCCAGACGTTTCATTTGCACATCAATATAGGCAAGGAGTTCGGAATCGTTTAGAGTATTGACTTCCTCCGGCGCGAGTAGCATCAGCTCAGCTTTACCTTCATCTTGAATGATGTATGGGTCGAGGGTCCAATCATCTCCTATGTGTTGGCGTCTTACTTCATACTCCGCATACTCAGGATTCTTTCTAAGTACTTCATTAATTTCATCGCATTTCTCGTCTATGTAAAATCCATTCGCTCTCAAATCTGAAATGCTTGTTTCGCCTCTCAATTTTCTTCACACCCAGCTATCACTAATACAAAGTACCAGAAATCAAATGAGGTTTTCCACAGGAGAAAAGAAGCACCAGTAGAGTTCTGATATGAGAAAACGAAAGCCAACGAATCCAGAAGATTTTTCTATAAAGAAGGTCATCTGCTGGTCGGAGGCGAGTGGGCAAATGGCATCCAAGCAATTACTCACAATCATGCTCCTCTTAATCATGCTTGTGACCAATGGATTCAATGCGAAGACATTCAACAATAGACCAGATGCATTTTTCGCATCATCAAATCAGATTAGAGTTCCTCATCCACAGATTCTCATATCCTCTCCTAGCGATTTCATAAGCTTGGGCTTTAATGGCAGTGGATCTGAGAGCGCTCCGTTTCTAATAGAAGACCTATCAATCACATCAGTTGGTCATGAAGCATGGGATTCTTCCTGTATTAGGATTACTGGATGCCCGGGCATTTATTACACAATCCGCAATTGCATGGTTTCTGGTAGTCGAGGACCTTGGCTTGAATATGCTGGAATTTCTCTGCAAAGCGGAATTGCACAAGTTGAGGACTGTGATGTCTTGAACTGCTCTGTGGGTATAGCAGCAGATGCGATACCCATCACCATTGAAAACTGCAGAGTATGGAATTGCAGCGAATCCGCGGTCATGGTAGAAAATTCTAATGATTGCACAATTGCGGATTCTAGAATTGAGCTATATTATGCCCAAGGACTGAAAATATCCTATTCTTCTAACATCGATATCAATACCAATCTATTTCTCTGCGACCCACTTGGAAACACTGGAGAACTCGGATACCACATATGGCTTGAGAGATGTGAGAGTATCTATTTAGAGGACAATGAAATCCGCGGGGGGCGCGCAAGTACGGCATTGTTTGCTCGATATTGCACCGACTTCTTCGTAAAGAATAACAGTTTCACATCGGACAGTGATATGGCCTTCAGGGTTGTCCGCAGCAACAATACAAAGGTCCTTGATTGTACATTTGAACGAGAATTTCCCTCAATACATCGTCCTCCGATTTTTCATATTGGGGGAGAACCTGATTTTCAGACTGCATGGAACGCTTTTGTCAAGAATTGCACGTTCACTGACTTTACCACAGCAAGAATAACGTTTGTAGAGAATGGTACCATATCCAACTGCCACTTTTTCAACACCAGCGTTACTGCTAAGGGAGAATCTGCAAGGATTTCATATAATGACATCATTAATGGGAGTATTTACATTGACACTAGAAGAAACGATGCCGAGGTTTCGCATAATACCATCGCACAGGTCGGATCTTATGGCATTGTGAATAGTGGAGTTAATTGTTATATCTACAACAACACATTGATTGGAACTGGATTAACCAATAGTGCTGGCATTGACCTCAGCAATCGCTCAATTGTTCATCTGAATACTATCAGAAATTTTCACTATGGAATATCTGGTCCTGGAAGTTTGAGTACTGGTTGCATCATAACAAACAATACGATTCAGGGAAATACTATTGGTCTGTATCTCGGAGGATCTGCTGACGAAAACAAGGTCTACTATAACTACTTCATTGACAATGGCAAGGGTGCAGAGGATAATGGTCATAACAACCAGTGGGATGATGGAGTCAGTATGGGTAACTATTGGACTGAGATACTCTTTCCTGGAGAGTATGCTGTTCCTGGTTATGCGATGGCTGTCGATAGGTATGCCTTGCCGTATCGCCCGTTCGCTGAAGTCATTGCAGGCAATGCAATCATCTTAATTTCTACAGGGGCAATTGTCGTTTCTCTTCTTGCAGTTGTCCTTCTTCGAAGAAGAAAGACGTGAACAATCCCCACTTAGAAATGAAAGAATCATCAACACCAATCAGTCTCTCATGATTGATTCTTAAGAAAGAGTGGCGCCGTCGGGAGAAAGAAATCACTCAAATAGATGATTGTCATTGATTTATAATACAATTCGAATTCTGTTTTCTAAGGAATAAGGGGATTGAAGCTTGAAGCAAAGTGTTGATACTAGGAAATTTGACAATCATCTAATGGAAACTCTAGAATTATGGAGAGCTCCGGGGATCGCAGCAATTGCGATCAAAGATAATGAGGTCATTTATTCAAAGGGCTTCGGCTATCGTGATGTAGCAAATAAGCTTCTGATGACAAAGGACACGACACATCCCATTGCATCATGTACGAAGTCATTTACTAGCACTGCAATCGCGATGCTTGTGGATGAAGGAAAACTTGAATGGAACACACCAATCCAGGAATTCATTCCACGGTTCAGACTGAAGGATTTTGTTACATCTAGTCGTGTCACAATCGTGGATATATTGTCACACAGAACTGGCCTACCCCGACATGAAATGATTTGGATAAATGATGAATTCACCTACCGTCAGATACTCGATAGATTACCATACTTGGACCTGAGTGCAGACATTCGTATGAAGTATCAGTACTGCAATCTCATGTATCTGGCAGCTTCTGTGATTATCGAGGAGCTGTCGGGAGTGAGCTACAACGAATTCATTTCAAAGCGAATCTTCAAGCCTTTAGGAATGAAAAACTCAAACTTCTCTGTGACTGACATGCAAAAGACCCCAAATTACGCAAAACCATACAAGATTGACTATCAGAAAGAGGAATTTGACATAATTGAGTGCGAGTTTATTGCAAATGACTCTGCGACTGGTGCTGGATGCATTAATGCGAGTGTTGATGACATGGGAAAGTGGCTAATATTTCATCTTAACAATGGCATGGTTGGCAACAAGCAGCTTGTATCCCCAGAGAACCTGAGAATGACTCATGATCCAGTCATTATTGAATCCGTTCAAGGCATCCTTAGTATGTATATCCCGGAACAGAAAGTATTCCGTATGAATACCTATGCACTTGGTTGGATGGGTGTAATGTATAGAGGATATAGAGTGGTTACCCATAGTGGGGGAATCGATGGTTCAACCTGTCGTATGGCGTTCTTGCCAGATGAAAACATTGGAGCCATGGCTATTGTGAACCAATCAAACTCCTACCTTCAGGTCGCTGCAATGTACCATCTAGTTGATAAAATTCTAGGACTGGACCCCGTTGATTGGAATGGATTATTAAAACCTCTAGAGGATAGTCAGACCAAGGTAATAAAGGAAAGTGGAGATCAATCCCTAAAGCTACGAAAGACTAATACAAAACCCACGTTCGACCTGCAGGAGTATGCAGGGACATACAATCATCCAGGCTACGGAACATTCAACTTCCGCGAGGTGGATGGAGAGCTCAAAGTGAAGTATGGCACAATAGAATATCCCCTGACTCATTATCATTATGATACATTTCAGTTTGAGGTAACACGATTAGATTTCAAGGATCTTCTCACCTTTCAAATAGATTCTAATGGTGAAGTAATTGGATTCTCGATAAAACTCGAAGATACAGTTCCACCTATTCTTGTTAGACGAGTTCCTGATAAGTATATGAGTGACAAAAGATTTCTCTCGACGCTTCTTGGAAAATATGATGTCGCTGGGCAGATAGTAGAAATCTCGCTAAAGGGGGATAATTCAATTATATGTGTACCATCCGGACAGCAAGCAATTGAACTCGAAGCAGTACGGGGGATGAGATTCAAATCAAAGGACTCGGATCTGCTGAGTATTACTTTCAAGAAGGATGAGTCTGGACAGATAACCGAGTTTGCCTACGTTTCCGGGGGATTCGTGATTCCTGCCAAGAAGATAGAGTAATTGGCAATTAACTACAGTGAAAAATGAATGATGGCGCCGCCGGTAGTTGCTCTATCCACCACCTCTGATGGAAGCCTTTTGGCCATTGTTCTCATTCCGATATGTTTCAGCGTTTTCTGACATATATCAATAGGGCAAGAACTATCACTACGCCGCCAATTATTCCTACATATACTAAGACCAGATTGTCGGTGCCATTGCTTGATGAGGTAATTCCCGTGGGATAATGGTCTACAGAACCCGCAGATCCAGGGACTACATAAACTCCTATTCCGTTATAATCTCCCCAAGTGTTTCCAATACTTATACCATCGTCCCACTGATTTGAAAGTCCATCATCTAACGCATTACTATCTGCATTGTCAAAGAGAACATTACCAAAGAATCGATTCATTGTGCAATTCTCATCTACACGAATACCCACACGACCATTTTCATGAATCTCGTTGTATGTTATGTTACAATAATCAACATTGCGAAGCAACACCCCATCGAATGTATTGTTAAACACAAGATTGTGGTACAGACTGGAATCAATAACCTCATACAAAGATATTGAACGTGACTGGTGTTTGCTTTCGCTGATAGTATTCTCCTCGATATTGCAATTCTCGCCTCTTGAGATACTAATCCCTTCGTGTACTCTACTGTGCTCTACCACATTTCTAGCAACAATTGTATTGTTTACTGGACCTACGCCAATTCCTCCTGTTGTATTGAAAATCATGTTATCTGTTATTAAACACTCATCAACATCGCTCATCAGTATACCGTAGCCCTCTATATTCATAATCGTGTTTGAACTGATTGTACATCCATTGGAAACACTAAGTAAGAAAACCGGTTCTTGGATATCATAAATCAGATTGCCCGAAAAGGTGCAATTCTCAACGTTATGTATTAGAAAGACATCATCAATTAGGTCATACATTGTATTGTCTTCGAAGCTACAGTTTACTAGGTAATCTCCATTTATTACATATCCATTGAAGTCATAGACAGTGTTTCTTCTGAAGCTGGTGTGTTCTGCATATGTTGACTCAAATGCGCAGCTCTGCCCATACATTGTACAGTTCTCAATTACTCCGTTTGTGACATTGTATAGGTCAATGGATGTGCCTCTCTGTGGTGTTTCTGTATTGTTCGAACTGAATGTGCAGTTCCTAATCACGAAATTGACCGAGGTGTCCTCAATCCTGATACAACTGACATTCGATATTATGGACAACCCCTCGATTATATACGGACTGGTTTTGTTTCCGCCACCTGGCCAACCCTGAGTTTCAAAATCACTATCCCCAATAATCGTTATCGGTCCGTGATCTATCAGATTCGATATCACTACATTCTGAGTTATTCTCTGATCTGCTAAATCCCCCTCCATCTGAGATGAAAACGTAAGAAAGAGTGATACTGGACTGATAATAAGAATTAGGATAATAATTGCACCGATAACCCTCATAGATACTCCTCAATTGGACGTATATTGAATCATGGATATTAGTATTTCTAGAGAAGAAGTGGCGCCGCCGGTAGTATCATCCTAC